>JBATHL010000581.1:0-1549 GCA_049666745.1 Gammaproteobacteria bacterium | reverse complement strand
GTATTTCTGATTGAGCAGGTCTGGCAATTTTTCAGTAGTGATGACGATACCGGTTGTAGTGATTATATCGAGGAGCATCAAGTTGAAATCGACGAGTTTGTTGCTGAATAGAGGCATTGTTACTGCTCTGGATAAACGGCATCTACTTGACCAAACTTAAGTCATTCCCACGCAGGTGGGAATCTCACAACCATGGCAGTTTTGCAAGATTCCGATACGTCGGACCGCCGCTTGCGCGGGAATGACGTTTAAGCCGATAGATTTGCACGGGGATGACTTAAGTTTGCTCAAGTAAGGGCCATTGAGGATTGTGAGGACAAAGACCATTTTTGATCCACGTCAGGGCTGATGGCATGGTGATTACGTTTCCAGATACTGAAACGAGTGCAGGGAAGCGTCTGAACAAAGGGCGATAAAGAGCTGTTGATCCAGATCAACACGGGTATCGCTGTCAGACATCTTGCTTGATATAGCCGGTTTTATTTGCGAGCATGCAGAATCGGTAGTTTTAAACGGAAGCCAGGACGACGGTTGGTGTGAGCAGTGAAAACTCTATAGATCAGTCAGGTATTCTGTTCGTGTGTCATGATTGTGATGCCCTGCAACGGGTGCCTGCTGTTGAGCCCGGTCACGATGCGAACTGTATTCGTTGTGGTTCGCGCCTGTTCAGAAACCCAAAAGGCGGCATAGATAAACCGTTGGCATTGATAATTGCCTCGATGATTTTATTTGTAGTCGCGAATGTCTATCCGATAATGACTCTCACCATTACCGGGGTAAAGCTGACCGGCACAATAACCGATACGGCCTGGGTCTTTGTGCAGCAGGGCAGCCCGGAAATCGCCGCCATTGTCTGGTTGCCCAGCGTATTGTTTCCCGGTTTGACTATCGCAGGCCTGTTCTACGTTTTATTTTCGATTCGTTTTCAGATGAACTGGCCTCACACGAGAACCATACTGGCGTGGATAAGCCATTTGCTGCCCTGGGGAATGATGGATGTATTTCTGCTCGGAATACTGGTGGCGCTGGTCAAGCTGGTCGCGCTGGCGGATGTGCTACTAGGCACCGGGTTTTACGCATTCTTGATTTTGATATTTTTGTATGCCGCAACCATAGCGTCACTGGAAACGCATACGCTGTGGGAAAGCCTGGGTTATCACGCCGACGAACATTAAGCGCTGGAAAATGGCTAGCCAGGTAAGCAATGCGAAAGATCAGGGCATTGCAGGCTGCCATACCTGCGGACTCGCCGTGAACATGAACAATCAGTCTCATGTCGAATGCCCTCGCTGTGGCTCCGAGGTGCATTACCGCAAGCCAAACAGCGTCAGCCGCGCCTGTGCTTTTTTGATTGCCGCTTTCATTATGTACATCCCGGCCAATACCGAGCCGATGATGCGCACCACGGCGCTGGGAAGTGAAGAAGCAGATACCATCATGAGCGGTGTGCTTTACTTTTTATCGGCCGGTGAATGGTACCTGGCACTGGTTATTTTTGCTGCAAGCGTGATGTTGCCGTTGTTAAAAATAATCGCGATCGGCTATATAC
>JBATHL010000580.1:0-2170 GCA_049666745.1 Gammaproteobacteria bacterium | reverse complement strand
CTACGTAAGTAACGTTTCTTCGGTCCTAGACGCGAGGGAGCGACAACTCGGGGGGCGGGAGCAGTGGTATTCATTCAAGATCCCGGAGTATCCGAAGCTCAAAGACCTTGACCCGCTGGCACAAGCGGCTGGACAGGTGGTGCACATCGACAGGGCCGTGACCCAAGGAATAGCATCCATCGATCAGTCCCGCGCAATGCTCGTTCAATACGAGGATTTCTGTGAGAACCCTCGTAACACGTTCGGAGAACTGCTGGACAAGCTCGGCCTGGGTGAAACTGAGACGGCATACGTAGGGCCCGAGCGCTTCAATATCAGCAGAAATGCGGAAATACCCGAGCGGCAGGCCATTGAAGACGCACTGTCGACGTTTTCGGCCCAGTGATTGTGTCTCGGCAGGCACAGGATCGGCTGATTGCCGCGCATCAATTCTAGAATCGCAGACGGCATGACGAATAGCACAAGCTCCTTGAAGTGGAACGCCAGCGCCAACTTCGTCGGCCTTGGTTATGCCACGCTGATTGGCATCGCTGTTTTGCCACTTTACCTGCAGTATCTGGGCGCCGAAGCGTTTGGGCTGGTTGGATTCTTCCTGGTCCTGCAGGCCTGGATGCAAATATTCGACCTGGGTATGTCACCGCTGTTGTCGCGACAAGCGGCACAGGCACGCGGACAAAACACCAACTTCCTGGAGTTGCGCAGACTGCTTAGAAGCCTGGAACTCATTGTGGTCATTATCGCGTTGCTCGCCTTTTCCGCCTTGGCTGGCGGAAGCTCGTGGATAGCCGATAACTGGCTCAACGTTGCGTCGCTCGGGACCGATAAAGTAGCCAACTGTATCGTTTTGATGAGTGCCATCATTGGCCTCCGCTTTTTCGCGTCACTTTATCGCAGTGGCGTGCAGGGAATGGAGCGCCAGGTCAGGCTGAATGTCGCCAATATTCTATTGGTGACGTTGAAATTCGCGGGCGCCTTCCTACTGCTGAAATTCCTGACCCAGGAAATAACGCATTTCTTCATCTATCAACTCGCTGTCGGCGTGCTCGAACTGTTGGTCATGATAACGATGTTTTATCGATGTATCCCTGTTATGGAAAAAGTAGGTGTTGCAATGTACTGGGCGTCGTTGAAACCAGTGTTACCGTTTGCAGCGGGGATGGCCTATACAGCAGCGATCTGGGTCTTAATGACGCAGCTGGACAAACTGGTGCTTTCCAACATCCTGCCGCTACCCCAATACGGTTATTTCTCACTGGTAGCGATCGTGGCTACGGGAATCAGCCAGATCGGGGCGCCTATCAGCCAGGCTATTTTGCCTCGTATGACCTATTTGTTATCGCAGGGCGATGAACAGGGCATGGTGCTTCTCTACAGGCAGTCGACGCAGCTAATGGCCGTCATAATACTGCCGTTGACTGCGATCATCGCATTCTTCTCCGCGGAACTGTTATTCGCATGGACCGGCGACAGGCATGCGGCCGAATGGGCGGGCCCCGTTCTCTTCTGGTTTGCCCTAGGCAACGGCATCCTGGCCATCGGCGCGTTTCAGTTTTATCTGCAGTTCGCTCATGGCAAGTTGAAGATGCATGTGATCTTCAATTCGATAGCAGCTGCCGTGCAGATTCCGCTCATCATCTACGTAGCGTATAGATATGGCGTAATGGCGGTAGCCGTGACATGGTTCGTGCTGCGCCTGCTTTCATTTATCGTCTGGACACCCATCGTCCATAAGAAGTTTGCACATGGAATACACTGGTCGTGGCTGCTTGGCGATATAGGCCCCAGTTTCGCGATGACCTCGGTATTGCTTATCGTGCTCATGGGTCTGGGTATTCCATTCGAGCACATGAGTCGATTGCTCATTATCGCGGCTTTGATCGGCATAGGGCTGCTGATGTTGCTCTGCAATACCCTGGTTTCCAGAGCGCCACGAAACCTGTTAATCGGGACCATGATGAAGCGCGTTTCCAATGAAGATTAGAACCGAAGACGAGATCATCAGCGGATGGCAGGGTCGGGGCCCCGCACTGGTTACCGTATGCTGCACGACGTACAACCACGAAATTTATGTTCGCGAGGCGATCGAGAGTTTCCTGATCCAGGAAACAGAATTTCCGTTTGAGATCATCATTCATGATGACGCGTCGACCGATGGTACCGCGGCTATTAT
>JBATHL010000579.1:0-3389 GCA_049666745.1 Gammaproteobacteria bacterium | reverse complement strand
GCCATGCAAGCGGTGAATTGGCTACCAGCATGGCGGCAATGGCGGCAGCCAGCAATAACAGGCCAGCGGTTGATTCCAGTTTCATGAAGTCACGGATTGCATTGGCAATCGGCGAGGTATCGTGATTTTTTGTCATATTTGTTCTGCGGTACAAGTCAATAAAGCTATACGATCATAACCCCGGATCGGATGGATTGTTACACCAGAATTAGAAGGGGATTTACTGGTTTATCGAAATGGCAGCCACGGCATCGGTGAATCGATCCGTTTGTGCGAGGCTTACACGGTGTTTATACTCGATTATCCCAACCAAGAGGAGCAAGCCATGAGCGCTTACATGATCGCCAACGTCAAGGTGAACGATGATTCCTGGATTCCTGAATACGCACAAAAAGTACACGATATCGTGCATAAACACGGCGGCAAGTATCTATCCCGCAGTGGCAATCTCACGCTGCTGGAAGGCGAACTGCCCGACCTTACGGTGATCGCGCTGCTTTAATTCCCGTCGGTAGAGGCCTGCCAGGCCTTTGTCAACGATCCGGATTATGCGCCTTTCGCAAAGGCCCGCCAGGCAGGTACCGAGAGCAATTTTTACGTGATCGACGATACCGACCTCGCCCAGGGAATTCCTTACCTGCCTCCGGGCTAGCCCGCATTTCTGACCAGCCTTTGTTGCGAGGGCGTCGAGATACCGCTGTGACGGGGTGCACGGACTGGAGGTCGATGCAGGCGTGGTTGACACCACGTCAAATAGGCCGCAGGGAGTACACTCCGTCACAGCGAGCATATCGGCGTCCGCAGCACAAGTCTGGTGAGAAATGCGGGCTAGGTTCCATGAGTACCCGAGTAACCGCTTTGTGGCGGTGAACTCCAGCCTTGCAGGGCACCTGCCACGGGCTGGTAAATTTCCACCTGTAGTGGGTAGCAGGGTGTACTGTCATCGGAGTGACTGCTGCCGCAATCGCCACCCGGGCAGGTAGACAGCGCGCCGAGCAAATCGATTTCGGCAAAGAATTCGATGTAATCGCCGGGTCGCACTGGACTAGCCTTCATGAAGTATTGATGGCTGTCGTGGGTAAATCCGGTACACATGAATACGTTCATAACATCGTGCACATGCGACTCCGCCTCGGTGAGCGGGATATCTGCCGCCGCGGCGAGGGCACGCGTCAGATTCGAATGACAGCAATGGTGGTAGTCGATCCCGTTGAGCATGTAATTGGTGTAAGGGTCGCAACGCGTGCCGATGACATCGTGAACACCAGCGCCGTCCTCGTCCCAGCCATACCAGTCGAGCGTATCATGCGTAATCGTCGCCATTGGCCGCAGTCCGGGCAGGCTGCTCCACAGGCGATCACCCGTGCTGACGTGGGTGGCGTGGAGCTGGCGGGTTTTGCCGCTAAAGAAACGCTCCGTAAGATCATGCGCATGCCATAGATTCAGATCTCCAACCTGGGGGCCTTCGACGCTGACAATGCGAAAGAACGAACCCGCCGGTACTTCGAAAGTGCCGCCATCGCGCGGGGCTACCGTGACCTCGGCAAGTTTGCGCATGCCCTGCCGGGCCTGCTGGTACAAGGCGAGATTAGACGGCGGTAACTGATCGACCTGGTAGCAAATCAAAGGTTTGGCAGCGCGGCGATCAGCGGCATCTGGTGGTGGATTACTCGTCATGGTATCGGTCATAGGGGGAATATTTGCCTGGCTTGAAGCGACGTAGGTTACTGTAATTGAAATTCCGCGTGGTCAAAAATACGAGCTGAACCAGTCTATAGCTTTTTGCCACCATGAAGAATTCATCTCGATTTTACTGACATCGAGGTCGAGGTCATGAAAACCCTCGGGCAGGGGCGCCTTAGCCGGCTCGTCCGTCATATTTTTAACCTGGCCAAATTCTTTACTGGCGAGCGTTATTTCAGCGACGGGGTTTTTCAGGCTGATAACGCCTGACTTGACGGCTGCCGAAACGCCATAAAGATCTCCGCAATGAGCCAGCTCCATACAGGCGCGAACGGTAAAGTCGGTTCCGCGGATACCTATCGAGGTCGTTAACGCGGAATGAAAATCGATGCGGTTATTCTTATCTTGCGCAACAAGGCCGGTGATAATACTGAACACGCCCCGATGCAGGGTCGCAATCAGGGAGTCCTGCGATACGGCATCGGGCGATTCGTTGCCAGAGTAAGAAAATTCGTTTATCTCAATGCGTGACTCTGGCCCCATGATGATTCGGGTTTCATCGGTAAACCTGATTTCTGCGCGCGTATTCTGCTGGGTGAAAATCACATCTGTCGCAAACAGGTTTTCCTGCCGGGTTACCGTTACTACTTCAGAATCACGAATTACCTCCGAGAATCCCCGGGTAACTTCAATCCTGCCCACGATCGTTGCTGTTGATTCGGGGACGGGCTCGGGTTCGGATTCCGGGGAGGGCTCGGGTTCCGGGGCTGGCTCGGGTTCTGGCGTTGCAACTATTTCGGGCGCGGGCTCGGGAACCGGTTCGGCTGCATTCGGATTTACCGGCAGCATAAGGACAACACCGGGGATCAGATAGTTGGGATTGCCATCTTTAAAAGCCTGCGGGTTTAGTCGTATAACCTCCGCTATGTAGGGCTTTATATCTGCATAAGTCTGCCCGTAGTTTTGTGAACGCAGAATGTAAGACAGACTGTCGCCGGGTGTGGTTTGAAATTGTTTCTGTTCCGCGGCAACGCTAATACTGATTACCAGGCTCAACAATGCGAGTAAATATTTCATGCAATTTTTCCGGATTTACAGCGTAATTCGACAGGATAAAAATCCTGGCCTTCGCTTTTTTGCAGATTGCACCTGATCGAATAGCCGACAGGTCTTATTGATTTCGCGGCAATAGTATTACAAATGGGGGGACAGTGATATATCACTCTGAAACTGTAAAAAATTCAGGCAAGCCGACAACGCAACTTACCCTTCAATGGTCTGTACATCGGCAAAATTGATTAAGCGACGACTTCGAGACCGGACATCATAAGATTCCGATGACCCGCGTATTACTGACACCATAGTATATCCGCTATTCTGCTACGGACCACTTTCCAGAAAGCAGGCGTTCATAAAGTAAACCTGATGGTCGCTCGACTGCCGATCTGGATTAAATGAATCAGTTTGCCTTTACGCTACTTCATGGGTAAATAACCACGTTATCTGAGGTGATAGCTGGCCCAGTACTGGACGATGAACGCCTCGTTGTATCCGCCGCAGACAGGTCGATTGCAACTGTCGTGGGAATGCTGTTCGGACTCTGAGTCGGATTCAGGCCAGTCAATGTTGCTTAGAATCCGGTCGGGCCGGGGAGATTGGTCGGGCTGGGGGATTAAAAGTCGTGGGCTACCAAAGAAGCGGATTAT
>JBATHL010000578.1:0-9731 GCA_049666745.1 Gammaproteobacteria bacterium | reverse complement strand
GCACTGAGCGGACTACAGGCCGCAACCGTCGATCTTAGCGTTACCAGCAACAACATCGCTAACGTCGCCACCACCGGGTTCAAGAGTTCGCGTACCGAATTCGGCGACCTGTATGAAATATCACCTTTCGGCAGTTCGCCTAACCAGGTCGGCAGCGGGGTACAGGTGTTGAGCGTGAGCCAGGAGTTCGACCAGGGCAACCTGAAATTCACCGATGCCAGCCTCGATATGGCAATCAGCGGGCAGGGTTTCTTTATCACCAACAAAAACCTGACTGGCAGCGACATTTCTTACACCCGCGCCGGCCAGTTCGGTGTTGACAGTAGCGGTACCATTACCAATAGCCAGGGCGAATACCTGCAGGCTTTCCCGGTAGACGCGAATGGAAATGTCACCTCGACCAGCCTCAACACCACGGTGCCGATTCAGTTACCGGCAACCACTGGTGCTCCGCAGGCGTCTACCGAAGTTGAAGTCGGGGTTAATCTGGATGCCTCGACAACCGCGGTCGACCCCGTCCTGTTCGACCCGACCGCGAGCAACACCTATTCGCATTCGACTTCGACCACGGTGTATGACTCACTCGGTGCCTCGCATGTAATGTCCTACTACTTCATGCATGACTTGCCGGGATCGGCAACCAATGGCGCCAATGATCCCAACCAGTGGATCGTCGCAAATTATCTTGATGGCGTCGCGGTCGATATTACCGGCGGCCCCGTGGTCATCCACCCAAACGGCGCCGGGACGGATACCCAAAATGTTGGAATTCTGAGTTTCAATGCCGATGGCAGCTATAACAGCAGTACCCCGGCCGTGCTGCAAAATACGGGAATGGTGTTGACCAACGGCGCTAATCCACTCGACGTATTGCATGATTTTGCCAATAACAGCACAACCCAGTTTTCATCGTCGTTTTCGGTGGGTACGCTTGATCCCGATGGATATGCTACGGGTCGGCTGACCGGGCTTGATATTTCCGAAGATGGATTGTTGCGTGCGGCTTACAGTAACGGCATCTCGACTCCGATGGGTCAGGTCGCGATGGCTGATTTCGTCAATCCTCAGGGTTTACGTGCGGTCGGTGGATCCGCGTGGCAGGAAACCATTGATTCGGGCGCGGTGATCACCGGCGCTGCCGGAACCGGGCGTTTCGGTCTGATTCAATCAGGAGCGCTGGAAACTTCCAATGTTGATTTAACCCAGCAACTGGTGAACCTGATTACCGCGCAGCGGAACTTCCAGGCGAACGCACGTTCGATCGAAACATCGAACTCGATCACCGATACCGTGATCCAGATTCGATAAGGATTGAAGGTTTAACAGCAAATGGATAATTACGTTTACCTGGCGATGAATGGAGCTGCGCAAGCGATGCTTGCGCAGCAGAACAATGCCAATAATCTCGCCAATATCAGTACCGTTGGCTTCAAGGCAAACCTGGACCACTTCGAGGCGAATACGGTTTATGGTCCGGGATATTCGGATCGCGTTTACGTCACTGACGAGCCTGCCGGAGCCGATTTTACCCCGGGTGCCATTACCACTACCGGACGCGATCTTGATCTCGCAATTAACGGCGAGGGCTGGTTTGCGGTGCAGGCTGCCGACGGCAGTATCGGTTATTCCCGACGGGGCGACTTCAGGATCGATCCCTCCGGACTGCTGCTCAATGGCGCAAATCAGATTGTGCTGGACGATAGTGGCCCGATTACGATCCCGCAATTTGAGAGCCTTGAAATTGGCCGCGACGGCAGTATCAGCATTCTTGCCGCCGGCCAGGCCGCCAATACCGTGGTGGGAGTGGCTCGAATTCGCCTGGTTAATCCACCGCTGGGTCAGTTGGTTCGTGGCGAGGATGGATTATTTCGTACTCGTAATGGTGCTGACGTTCCTGCCGACGCCTCGGTTTCGGTAACATCCGGAGCGCTTGAGTCGAGCAATGTCAATGCGGTGGACGCGATGGTACGCATGATCGATTACTCACGTTACTATGAGCATCAGGTCAAATTGATGAAACTGGCCAGCGAGAATGATGCTGCCAGTGCTCGCCTGATGCGCATGTCGTCATAGCATGACAAAATAGCCTGGTTCCCATGATCGAGGATCAGACTTGAGTGATACAGATAGTGTACGTAAGGATTACCTGGCCCTGCGCGACCAGGTCGACAGCGCCCAACTGGCTACCCTTGGCTGCGATGCAGCCCCCGAGGCAAGTTACGCCCCCTGCATCTGGCGGGAAGGTGATTGTTTTGTTTTCCTGAGTGAGCTTGCCAGTCACACGCAAAATCTTAAACTTAATCCTTCGATTAGCCTGCTGCTGATCGAGTCGGAGACCGCGGTGGGGAACGCTTTTGCGCGCAAGCGAATCAGTCTCTTCGGCAGCGCGGGAATTGTTGCCCGTACCGACGCTACCTACAAAACTGTGATCAACGATTTTTATCACCGCTTCGGTGATGTCATGAAACTTATCGAACCGTTAGCGGACTTCCATCTGTTCCGTATTGTTGTGCAACGCGGTCGATTTATTCGCGGCTTCGGACAGGCTTACGAACTGGCTGGCGACAGACTTGAACAACTAATCCCTGTAGATCCAGGAAAATAGCAGTTAATTTTACGCTGACGATTGCTTCGTACAATTTGCCAATCCCGCCGCGGTTGGTAATAGTCAGCAGGGTATTGCGGATCAAACTCCTTGCACTTATCAGGGGTAGTTATGGCGAGCCTGTATCAGGGGGCGTAATCATATGCTGCACCGCCACCGATACGTTCAATCAAGCCCAGGCGAAGCAGGCTGTCGAGAATTTCGACAATATTGTCGCATAGCGATAGTTCCTTCAGGGTCGCTGCGTCTTTCTCGCCGTTAACCAGGATTAACACGCGCCGTTGTTTTATCGACAGCGTACTGGTCCTGGATCCAATTTCAGACAGACCCCGCGAAGTTTTATGAAAGATATCGTTCGCTTTCATGGAAAATTACTTTTGCAGATAGTTTCATAATACCGATTGGTAGAACAATTAAAACACTGGTCAAAAGAATTCATTGACGGCGACGATCATTTCTCAATCATCGGTCAGGGCTTGCGACACCGCGCTGGCAATCTGTGAAACTGAAAAATCGCAGAATATGATTCACGGACATCGAATCGACATAGACCATGGAGCCGGCATGACTATTAACCCCAGTTCTTTTTGTCAGACAAATATCACAATCTGTCCGGGTGAAATTAGTGCAATATTTGGTAGCAACTTCGAAATGCCTGTGGTCTACTACCGCCAACTTATATCAGTCGCCTATGGCTGCAGTGCTGAAGAATCGGCACTAGACGGTCAACTTATCAAGGCTAAGGAACTGGAGGAGATAGCTGCCAAATAAAAATATAACGGTAGCGAGAACGAGGAAGGCGCCGTCAGGCGCCTTTTTTTTATTCCGTGCTGAAGCGTTCGCACAGGCATCGTAAAAATCAGCTCAAAGTGCCCCTTCACTCGTGCGTAAACCGCGCAGCTTGTGAGCTGATAATCGTCCGCTCTCCACTTCTCCCCTGACACCCAGGGTTATTCACCAGGGCAGACCATCTCCACCAACCCCGGGTCCTGTTTCGCTGTAGGTGGCGCAGACGCCCCGCTGCATGGCTTGTCCGCCTGGCGGGTCGACCTCAGTCATGTCGGAATTCATTAGCTATACTAACTTGCTATGAAGTTCTATCTTAAGATATGTGCGCTTTTCATTTTTATGGCCGCGCCCCTGCAGGCTGCTCAGGATGCGATTGTCGTACGTGAAGCCCTGGTATATTCCGCTACCAATAGCACTTCTCAACCAGTAGGAAAAATCGCGGCCGGTACCCGGGTCAGCGTGTTTGAGCGTAAAGGCGGCTGGAAGGAAGTTTATTATGAAAAAGAATCGATAGTTGGCTGGGTACGCAGTTACCAGATACGTGAGGGCAGTTTTGCCCCGGCCGCGGAAGTGGAAACCGAATCTGACTCACGTGGATTTCTCGCCGGTCTGGCGGCTTTTTCACGCAAGGCCAGCGGTTTCTTCAGGCCCGGTAATGCGACTACCAGTTCCGGCACCGCGACTATCGGTGTCAGGGGATTGAGCGAAGTGGAGATCAATGCCGCCAGGCCGGATTATGATGAGTTTAAAAAGATGCAGCAATATGCCAGTAATAATGTGCGACTGGTCGAGTTCGGCCAAAGTGGTCAGCTCAGCGTGAACAATGTAAAACATTTAGCCGCAAACAAAAAACAGGGTAAACGTATTGGCGCTAACAGGGTTAATGAAAAATGAACGGAAATTACCGCTATGCATTAATTCTGTTAACTGGGCTGTGGCTCGGCGGTATGGGCTCGACAACCGCTCTGGATTTCGGTGAAGTGGTTGATTTAGGTAATAAGTTAAAGAAAATTGTCGCTGAAGTACCAGCAGAAGAAGAAATCAGGATTGGTGGCAACCTGATTTCGGGCCTGCTTGGCGCGGCACCCCTGGTAAAGGACCAGGCCTTGCAGCAATATGTAAACGATGTCGGTTACTGGGTTGCTTCGCGCTCTTCGCGCAGCGACTTGCCCTGGACATTCGGGGTGATAGATTCCAACGGTATAAACGCTTTTGCAGCGCCCGGTGGATACGTCGTAATTACGCTCGGTCTGTACAACCTGCTGGAAAACGAAGCCCAGCTCGCGGGCGTTCTGGCGCATGAAATTGCCCACGTAGTGCGTAAGCACCACTTGACTGCCCTGCAAAAATCCATGCGACGTGAGTTCTTGACAGACTTGACGATTGTCGCGGTGGATGACAAGAAAAAGGGTCGCAGGCTGGAAAAACTGGTCAATGCCGGGGTTCAGCTTTATGCTACCGGTCTCGATCGAGACGATGAACTCGATGCTGATTTGCGCGGTGTGGTGTTGGCGGCACGGGCGGGCTATGATCCATTTGCGCTGCTCGACGTATTGACGACTATCGACAGTATTAACCCGGCAGCCGAAGAATTGACCGTTATGTTGAAAACTCATCCCCCGATCGATGATCGTCTAAGCAGACTCGCCGAGCAGATGGATGGTCAGCTGGACAGTTTTGCCTCGGGGCGGACCAACCCCGAGCGTTTTCGGCATGTCGCACTAAGCCCTTAAGTTGCTGCCACGGCAGTACCGGCGGAGACTCTTTTTAGTATGCATGACATTAGCGATGCTGATCGCGCGGTATCCCGCTGGTTAAAACTGTGCCTGGTTTTGATTTTCTCGATGGTCATCCTCGGTGGTGTGACGCGGCTTACCGGGTCGGGGCTGTCTATGGTGACCTGGCATCCAACCGGGATGTTACCCCCGCTTGGTAACGAGCAATGGCTCGCAGAATTCGAACTTTACCAGCAGTTCCCCGAGTTCCAGAAAATCAATCGTGACATGACCCTCGAGGGTTTCAAGCAGATCTTCTGGTTTGAATATTCCCACCGCATGCTCGGCAGGCTGATAGGCCTGGTATTTCTGTTGCCGTTTGTTTATTTCTGGCTGCGCAAGATGATAAAACCCGGTTTGACGCCAAGACTCATCGTCATGTTTGTTCTCGGCGGGTTCCAGGGACTACTCGGCTGGTACATGGTTAAAAGTGGGCTGGTTAGCAATCCACATGTCAGCCAGTATCGATTAAGTGCACATTTACTGAGCGCGATTCTGATTTACGGGTTCATTCTGTGGACGATATTCAATCTGGCTACTACGAATAAGTATCGCCGACTTGCTGATTCGAGTGTTGCCGCCTGGCGCAAGGCTTCATTAGGGCTGGTTACCCTGTTACTGGTCACGATTGTGTCCGGCGGCTTTGTCGCCGGTCTCAAGGCTGGGCTAATTTTTAATACCTTCCCCCTGATGGGCGGCAACTTGATACCCGAAGGTATCGGCGCGTTGTCACCATGGTACCTGAACCCGCTGGAAAACATGGTGACGGTACAATTCAGCCACCGCTGGTTGGCTATAGGCACCGGGATACTGTTAATTACCTGGTACCTCCGCGGGCGTTCCCGTTTCGAAGAGCCCCTGCTGCAGCGCAGTTTCAAGCTGGTGGGTATGATGGTGATTGTGCAGTTGCTACTAGGCATCGCCACGCTGCTAATGCAGGTCCCCGTAATACTGGGAGCGTTACATCAGGCGGGCGCCCTGTTATTGTTCAGTGTCCTGCTGTTTAATATTCACGCGCTCAGTCGGGTGTAGTTGGCAGGCTAGATGGTTATAATTGGCCGGCTTGAGGAAAACGAGACAGACACCCGATGAGTAACACCCGGATTGGACATGGCTATGATGTGCACGCGTTCGCTGACGGCGATGGCTTTGTGCTGGGTGGAGTGCATATCAGCTGTGCCAAGGTGGTGGTTGCCCACTCTGATGGCGATGTACTTATCCACGCGCTTTGCGATGCTTTGCTTGGCGCACTGGGGCGTGGCGATATCGGTCAGTTGTTTGCCGATGACGATGTGCAGAATGAAAACCGTGATAGCCGAGAGTTTCTGCGCGAAATCAAACAGTTAGTCGATGCAGACGGTTACCAGTTGGGTAATGCCGATCTCACCATTATTGCGCAGGCGCCAAAAATGGCGGCTCATATCACGGCGATGAAGCATAACCTGGCACAGGATCTGGGCTGCCAGACCTCCAGTATCAATGTCAAGGCGACCACCACCGAGGGACTCGGGTTCATTGGGCGCGAGCAGGGAATCGCAGTAGCTGCCGTGGTTTTACTGGAGCAAGCTTAAGATGACGCTGGGGCCGGTTATGCTCGACATCAAGGCTTGCGCGCTCGACGATGATGACCGCAGACGCCTCATGCATCCCCAGGTCGGAGGCGTCATTTTATTCAGTCGCAATTACCAGGATCGCGAACAGCTCGCCAGCCTGTGCAGCGAAATCCACGCGCTTAGAGATCCACGCCTGGTGGTCGCGGTCGACCAGGAAGGCGGGCGGGTGCAGCGATTTCGCGAGGGCTTTCAGGCATTGCCGGCAATGGGACACCTGGGCGATTTCTATGATCAGGATCCTGCGCAGGCGTTACGCAGCGCTGAAACCTTCGCCTGGGTAATGGCTGCAGAGCTGCTCCATTACGGGGTCGATCTGAGCTTTGCACCGGTACTCGATATCGGTAACCCGGTAAGCAGTGTAATTGGCGATCGTGCCTTCCATCGAGATCCCGAAAAGGTTGCTCATCTGGCTAATGCCTGGGTGCGCGGGATGCGCAGTGCGGGCATGGAAGCCGTCGGCAAACACTTTCCGGGCCATGGTTCGGTCGAGGGAGATTCGCATCACGTGATGCCCTTCGATCGGCGCAGTTTCGCCGAAATCGAAATGCTGGATCTGGTGCCATTTCGGCGCGTTATTGCTACCCATTTAGCCGGCATCATGATGGCGCATGTGATTTATGAACACGTTGATGACAATGCTGCGGGTTATTCGAGATACTGGATCGAGACCGTGTTGCGCACGCAACTGGAGTTCGATGGTATAGTTTTCAGCGACGACCTCAGTATGAGTGGCGCCGAAGCGGTTGGTGGTTATCCCGAGCGTGCCAGGCACGCACTCGCGGCCGGCTGTGATATCTTGCTGGTTTGCAATAACTGCGAGGGTGCCGATGCGGTGCTGGAGTCATTGCAGGGATACTCTAGTCCGACTTCGCAGATGCGCATGATTCGTTTGCATGGACAGGCAGAGGACAGGGACTTGTTTGAAACACGGGACTGGCAAAATGCCTGCGCGCAATTAGATGCTTTCAATCAGCGTCTTGGCCTGGCCGAAAGTGGGGACTTATTCGAGTAATGTTTGATTTGCAAAAATGGCTACCCGGTTCAAGCCCTGAAATGGTCTGGATAATAGAGGTGTTCGTCATCGTCCTGGCAACCGCGCTGGTTGGTTTCATCGCCAAGCGCGTACTCAGGAAAATGGCGACTAAGGTGAGTGGCACCCGCACACGCTGGGACGATATCGTACTGAATGCCCTGGCGCGCCCGATTACCTGGGTAATCTGGCTGGAGGGTCTCGATATTGCGGCCGATGTTATTTATGCCAGGACACAAAGCGCCATATTTACTTATTCGAATTCGGTGCGCGACGTGGGCATACTGCTTTGCCTGACCTGGTTCGTACTCGGTATTATCCGCGGCGCGGAAGAGGAATTTACCCGGCGATCGGACGAGGTAGACAAAACCACAGCGCAGGCGATCGGCAAGTTACTGCGCCTGGCGGTAATCATTACCGCGGCGCTGGTCATACTGCAGACCCTGGGTTATAGCATTTCCGGGGTGCTGGCGATGGGAGGTGTCGGTGGTATAGCCATTGGTTTTGCAGCCAAGGACTTGCTGGCCAATTTCTTTGGTGGCTTGATTATTTACCTGGACCGGCCGTTTGCGGTTGGCGACTGGATCCGCTCTCCTGATCGCGCTATCGAGGGAACCGTGGAACATATCGGTTGGCGTATGACGATGATCCGTAATTTCCAGTCGCAACCCATGTACGTACCCAACTCGGTGTTCACCAACGTTATCGTTGAGAATCCGTCGCGCATGGCGAATCGGCGTATCTATGAAACCATTGGTCTGCGATACTCGGATCTGACCAGCATGGATCAGATAGTTGCTGATGTCGTGGAAATGCTGAAAAATCACCCTGAGATCGAGCCTGACAAGACGATGATTGTTAATTTCAATGAATTTTCCGATTCCTCGGTAGACTTCTTCGTCTATTGCTTTACGAAAACGACCCAGTGGGTAAAATTCCACGAGGTTAAACAGAACGTGATGCTAAGCATCGCCGAGATTGTCAAGGCGAACAACGCCGAGATAGCATTCCCGACATCGACAATTCATCTTGCCGAAGCTATCGCGATAGATAATTCGTAACATGGACGCAGACAGAGCCCAGCAAGTGCATCAAGGCGCCGAACTATTGTTCGACGATAAGGCAGTTGAACAGTCGATTGGTGAGCTGGCGCGAAAAGTAGAACGCGACTGCGAGCAGGATTTTCCGCTGGTATTATGCGTCATGAACGGAGGGCTCTACCTGACCGGGCAACTGCTGCGTCACTGGAACTTCCCGCTGACCCTCGATTATGTGCATGCCACCCGGTATCGGCTGGCGACTCTTGGCAAGGACGTGTTGTGGAAGGCATACCCGCAAAACGAAATAAAAGACCGTAACGTGGTAATTGTCGATGATATTTTTGACCAGGGTTACACGCTCGAAGAAGTCAAATCCTACTGTCTAAAACACGGCGCAAAAAAGTGCAGCAGTGTTTTTCTGATTCGTAAAACTCACCAGCGTAAAAAGGCGGATATCAAGCCGGATTTTGTCGGGCTCGAATGTGAAGATTGCTATGTATATGGTGTTGGCATGGATTTGAATGGGCACTTCCGCAATTTGCCCAGTATTTATGCCTTACCTGAAAAGGTCGTCTAGTGCTTGCTATCATCGGAGGTAGCGGTCTCTATTCACTGGGTGAGGATTTTGAGCTCGAAGAACAGATCCCGCGCAATACGCCTTGTGGTGATACTTCAGCGGATATTTTACTGGGACGTTGGCAGGATATTCCACTGGCGTTTCTACCTCGCCACGGCCCCGGCCATCGAGTACCCCCGCATCGGGTGAATTATCGCGCCAACATCTGGGCGTTGAAACAGCTCGGCGTGGCACAAATTATTGCGGTAAATGCCGTGGGTGGGATCACTGCTGATAGCCCGCCGTTGACGCTGGTACTGCCG
>JBATHL010000577.1:0-11948 GCA_049666745.1 Gammaproteobacteria bacterium | reverse complement strand
CTAGAATAGTCATCAGGATACCCAGCGCGCGAATCGTCTGGAAACCATTTGAATGTGCCGCCAGACCCCGCATTGCATGAAACGAGACCGGATTTCCGGTAATCGATTCATGCTCCCGCCCCCAGGCATCGGTCCATGGCACCGGCAATTCAATTTTCTCATCACGCGCGGTTATCCCCATTTCGTGGGCCAGCCGTCGAATGGTATCTGCGTCGATTCCGGTGATACCCGCCGCCCATTCGGGCGTGTACTGTTCGACCCGCTCCTTGAGTAGCTGAAAGGCCGGTTTGACCTTACTGCCATCATCGCGCTCAAACTCACCCATCAAGCGCGGGTCGGCCTGCTCACTGTGTGACTGCACTGGCGCTTCCTGATTTCGATCCCACCACATCTTGTTTTCAGCTTCGATACAGGTTTCCTCGACTTCCTTGTCCGAGCGCCAGAATAGACCGAAATCATCACTCTCAGGATCGGCATTGACCAGGTCGGGGGAATTGGTGTACTGCGACAGAAAGTCACGATCATAAAGCCCCAGCGCGATTATTTCGTGAATGATCGCGAGCAGCAACGCGCCATCGGTGCCGGGTTTGATCGCAATCCATTCATCGGCAATCGCGGCGTAACCACTGCGCACCGGATTAACGGCGATAAACTTGCCGCCATTACGCTTGAATTTGCCCAACGCGATCTTCATCGGGTTGGAGTGATGGTCTTCCGCCGTACCCAGCATGATAAACAGACGTGAACGCTCCAGATCGGGACCGCCAAACTCCCAGAAAGAACCACCAATGGTGTAGATCAGGCCAGCCGCCATATTGACCGAACAGAATCCGCCGTGGGCTGCGTAATTAGGGGTGCCGAATTGCTTGGCGAATAACCCGGTCAAGGCCTGCATTTGATCGCGCCCGGTATATAGCGCGAATTTTTTCGGGTCTGTTTCGCGGATATGGTGCAAACGCTCGCTGATCGTGGTGAGCGCCTCTTCCCAGGAAATCTCTTCAAACTCGGAACTGCCGCGTTCGGCGCCCTGTTTACGACGTAGCGGTTTGGTCAAGCGTGCCGGGGAATATTGTTTCATAATCCCGGAAGCACCTTTGGCGCACAATACGCCCTTGTTGATTGGATGCGCTGGATTCCCCTGGATAAAAGTTACTTCGCCATCATCGACGGTGACATTGATGCCACAGCGACAGGCACACATATAACAGGTGGTCGATTTTATCTCGCGTTTTGGAGCTGCTTTCGCTGTCATGCCTGTGTCTGATTCGCTTCGAATTTAACGCAAAGGCACAGTGTGGGTAGTTGTCCGGTTATATACAAAACAAATTAATTAATCGCAGTAACAATAATTTTGATAGCTAATAAATTAATTTTATTCTTGCCGGTATTAAATAAATTTAATTTATACCTAATATACCCCTGGCTATACTGCTTAACAATACCGACCACTCTTGATCTGCGCGGCCTTGCATTACACGGATTGTTCGCCGCTGAGGAGCGTGAACCAGTTTTAACTCCTCGATATTATTTTGTGAATACGGCGGGATAGATTACACCAACCGCCTTCGCGCAGACACTGTGGCATTTTTTCGCGTTTACGCCGCGAATTCGCTAACATGACTCCACCTGAATAATAACAAGTCCTACTTTTTGCAATTTCCGTTATCAAACCACTTTTTAGATGATTCGCGTAGACAAGGTCTGTAAGTACTTTGGTGGCCTCAAGGCAGTCGATAATGTCTCGATTGAAATCGCTGCAGGTTCCATTACCGGTTTGATCGGACCCAACGGGGCCGGTAAGACCACGCTGTTCAATACGATCGCTGGTCTATATGCGCCGACCGAGGGCCGAATTTTTCTCGATGGTGAAGAAATCACTGGCTTGCAGCCTCACCAGTTATTCAATAAAGGCTTGCTGCGCACCTTTCAGATAGCACACGAATTCACGCGCCTGTCAGTCGTCGAAAACCTGATGATGGTACCAGGGCAGCAGGCCGGAGAAAACCTGATGAATACCTGGTTTCGCCGCCAGCAGGTAAACCGGGAAGAGCGCAGCATTAACGAGCGCGCTATGGAAGTGATAGATTTCCTCAACCTCGGACAGGTTGCCAACGAAATCGCCGGTAACCTTTCCGGTGGACAAAAGAAATTGCTCGAGCTGGGCCGCACCATGATGGTTGACGCCAAGATCGTATTTCTCGACGAAGTCGGCGCAGGCGTTAATCGAACCCTGTTACGCGAAATCGGAGACGCCATAATCAAGTTGAACCAGGATGAGAATTACACTTTTTGCATGATCGAACATGACATGGACTTCATCTCACGCCTTTGTGATCCGGTGATTTGCATGGCCGAGGGTGCGGTCCTGGCCGAGGGTACGGCCGATGAAGTCAAGAACAACGAAGCAGTGATCGAAGCCTATCTCGGACGCGGACTGAAGAACAAGGAAGCCGCGACATGAGCTTTCTGAGTGGCAAAAATCTGGTTGGTGGCTATGGCGGTGCTGATATCCTAAAGGGCTGCAGTATAGACGTCAACGAAGGTGAAATCGCGGTAATCGTCGGCCCCAATGGCGCCGGTAAATCCACTGCCATGAAGGCCCTGTTAGGGATGCTCGAGCTGAAACAGGGTGAGATCCTCTTTCGCGGCAAGGATATTTCCAGCTTAACGCCGCAGGATCGCATTGCCGAGGGCATCGCCTTCGTGCCGCAGACCAGCAATGTGTTCACCAGCATGACCGTCTACGAGAACCTCGAAATGGGTGCTTTTTTACGCGATGACGATATCAGCGCAACCATCGAGCAAATTTACGAGCTGTTTCCGATCCTGGCGGACAAAAAGAATCAGCTTGCTGGTGAACTCTCCGGTGGACAACGTCAGCAGGTCGCGGTCGGTCGTGCCCTGATGTCGCAACCCGCGGTGCTCATGCTGGATGAGCCAACCGCCGGCGTATCACCAATCGTCATGGATGAGTTGTTCGATCGTATTCTCGAGGTACGCCAGAGCGGGGTTGCCATCCTGATGGTCGAACAAAATGCACGTCAGGCCCTGCATATTGCCGACCGTGGGTTTGTACTGGTGGTGGGTGAAAACCGGCATACCGATAGCGGCCAGGCCTTACTCGCCAACCCCGAAGTACGACGGTCTTTCCTGGGAGGTTAAATGGAAGCCGCTACCGATTTCATCAATGCCGTTGTCCTGCTGCTTAACTTTATCGTTGTACCCGGATTAGCCTACGGCTCGCAACTGGCTCTCGGTGCACTGGGCATTACGCTGGTTTTCGGCATCCTGCGCTTCGCCAATTTCGCCCATGGCGACACCATGGCTTTCGGTACCATGATTACGATCCTGGTAACCTGGTGGCTACAATCGAAGGGTATCAACCTGGGTCCGCTACCGACAGCCCTGTTGGCATTGCCTGCCGGAATTTTACTGACGATCGGTTTACTGGTCGTCACTGATAAGACTGTATATCGCTACTATCGGCACAACAAGGCCGTACCGGTAACTTTCATGATCGCGTCGATGGGAGTGATGTTCATGACCAATGGCATCGTGCGCTTCGTCATCGGACCCAACGACCAGCGTTTTCTCGATGGTGAGCGCTTCATCATACGGGCGCGTGATTTCAAAGCCATGACCGGTTTGAGCGAAGGACTCAGCATCAAGCTATCGCAGGGATTAACCATCGTAATTGCAATTATTCTGGTTGCCCTGCTGTTCTGGTTTTTGCAAAAAACGCGCATGGGCAAGGCAATGCGCGCCTATTCAGACAATGAAGACCTGGCGCTACTCTCGGGTGTCGATCCTGACAGAGTCGTGCTGGTAACCTGGATAATTACCGCAACCCTGGCGACGATTGCCGGCACTTTATACGGTCTCGACAAAAGCTTTAAACCCTTTACTTACCTGCAATTACTATTACCCATGTTTGCGGCGGCAATTGTTGGCGGCATTGGTAATCCGATCGGTGCGATCGTCGGCGGCTATGTCATCGCCTTTTCCGAAGTTATCGTGACCTATGCCTATAAAAAGGTATTTGTCTACCTGTTACCCGTAAGCATGGAACCGGAAGGATTGCTGCAACTGCTCTCTACCGATTACAAATTCGCGGTGTCCTTTGTCATCCTGGTACTGGTGTTACTGGTGAGACCTACCGGCATAATGCGGGGTAAGCTGTTATGAGTAACTCCCGCAAAACCCAGCTCGCCTTTGCCGCAATTGCATGCCTGTTACTGATAATCGGCTTTGCCCAGTCCTGGAACGTAGCGCTAGGCATTCTTAACCTGTGCCTGATTTCGGCGGTTATGGCGCTTGGCGTCAACATGCAATGGGGTTATGCCGGGCTACTCAACGTTGGCGTAATGGGTTTTGCCGCGTTAGGTGGCATGAGCGCCGTACTGGTATCGCAGGCGCCAATCGCCGAGGCCTGGAACGCAAGCTGGGGAGGTTTGCTGATCGCCGCGATTTGTTTCCTGTCAACCATCGTCGTAGCGATTTTATGTTATCGCAAGCTGGTCCCGGGTCCTCAGCGCACGCTGGCGTTGACGCTAGTAATTCTCATCGGCCTGGCGCTGACGCGAAGCTTTCTCGATCCCGCTATTTCGTCGATCGAAGCGATTGAACCCGCGAAGACCGGATTTCTCGGGGGTATGGGATTACCGATAATTTTTTCCTGGATTGTGGGCGGATTTGTCGCCGCCGGGATCGCCTGGTGTATCGGTAAGGTGGCGCTTGGCCTGCGCGCCGATTACCTGGCCATAGCGACACTCGGGATTTCTGAAATCATCATCGCGGTGTTGAAAAATGAAGACTGGCTAACACGCGGGGTAAAAAATGTAACCGGCCTGGCGCGTCCGGTACCTTACGAAGTCAACCTCCAGGTCAGCACCTGGTTCATCGATATGATGCGCTGGTGGCATAGTGGCTCGCTGGCCGGCCTGACTGAAGTCGAGCAGCAACAGGCGTTGAAACAATTTGTCATCGATGGTTCGAGTATCTTCGTCAAATCCTGCTATACCGGCTTGTTTGCCGGGGTCCTGATCTTCATCCTGCTACTCAGCGTCAAGGCTTTGAATTCCCCCTGGGGGCGCATGATGCGGGCAATTCGCGACAATGAAATTGCGGCCGGCGCCATGGGCAAAGACGTTACTCGACGCCATCTCGAAATCTTTGTCATTGGTTCGGCGGTTATCGGCGTAGCAGGAGCAATGTTAACCACTCTGGATGGACAGTTCACCCCGACTTCTTACCAGCCGTTACGCTATACCTTTCTGATCTGGGTCATGGTGATCGTGGGTGGTTCCGGCAACAACATGGGCTCGGTGCTGGGTGGCTTTTTGATCTGGCTGGTCTGGATCGAGGCCGAACCGGTCGGCGTCTGGTTGATGCAGGTAGGAACCGGGTGGCTTGATGAAAACAACGCGGTTCGTATTCACCTGATCGAAAATGCGCAGCACATGCGCCTGTTTTTCATGGGTCTGGTGCTGCTGCTGGTACTGCGCTTCAGTCCCGGCGGCATCCTGCCCGAAGTCGTCAAAAAGCAGCATTAAAAAAGCCTGGCACGCATTCACGGGCCAGGCTCTGTTGCGGCACACTAGACTTAATGGATTTTAATCGTATTCCATTTACCGTTACCGATTTCCAGTTCCTTGTAAGTGCCGAAAACTTCACCAACCTCATTGAATTCGACACTGGTAGCCCCCTGGTAATCGACATCGCCGCCGGCGGCGATGATCTTCAAGGCCTTATCAATTTCGCCCGGGCCGATTTTCTTGCCCGGGGCATTCGCAACCATCATCATCTTCGACTGCAATGCAGTGCGATCTGCGGAACCGGCAGCCTGCATCGCCAGTACGATCAACGCAGCCGCATCATAAGACTCAGGCACGAAGGGTCCGTCTCCGGTAATACCGTTAGCCTTCGCATAGGCCATAAAGGCGTCTGCGCCAGATGCACCACCCGGCAAAGTTGCAATTGAGCCATCCAGGTCCGAGCCCATAGCCGCAAGCAGTGAATCACCAACCATACCGTCAGCCATAACAAAACTGTCGAATGCATCAGCGTCGATAGATGCCTGGATAATGCCTTTACCACCCTGGTCGACATAACCGAAAACGGCAAGATGCTTCGAACCGGAAGCGGACAATGCGCCTACTTCCGCGGAGTAATCGGCCTTGCCATCTTCGTGTGCGGCGCTAATCGAAATTTTGCCCCCCAGCGCCTTGAAAGCAGTACTGAAAGACTCGGCAAGGCCTTTACCGTAGTCATTATTGGTATAGGTGACGGCAACTTCATCGATGCCACGACTTTGCAGCACGGTAGCGAGAACCTGGCCCTGGCGGGCATCGGAAGGCGCGGTGCGATGGAACAACCCCTTGTCGTCAATCGTCGATAAGGCGGGCGATGTTGCCGAAGGCGACACCATTACCACCCCGTTCGGTACCGCGACATTATTCGCGATCGCAGTGGTTACCCCGGAACAATCGGCACCCATGATCGCCGCCACGCCATCAGCAGTAATTAACCGCTCGGCAACCGAAGAAGCCGCGGCAGCATCGATACAGGTAGAATCGCCGCGTACGCTGACGACCGTTTGACCACCGAGAAAATTACCTGACTTTGAAGCCTCCGCCAGCGCCAGTTCAGCACCAGAAGCCATTCCTGGGGTAAGCGATTCTATCGGTCCGGTGAAGCCCAGAATAACGCCGACTTTTATGTCCTCGGCAACAACGGGTGCCGACAATGCAAGCAAAGTTGAAGCGATAAGCAATTTTTTCATTGGATACTCTCTCGAAATTGTTTTGGTTATATACTCTGCGGAATTTACAGACATTCCGGAATCTGGCGAGCAATACTATCACTGTTTTTCAGGCCATGCATGTTGTGGCCATGCCATGAAGCGGCAAAATTGTTTGTTTTTACTGGCGTTTTTTATGTATTTCAGGCATTTTTCACTGTTTTTCGCAAGCAATCAAAATATCCACCTATGGATGCCAGTATGACTAGTAGTTCTATACCCTCCAGCTGGCGTAAATTTCCGATCGAGCAACAGCCTGACTACCCGGATCAGGACCATTTACGGGAGGTAGAAAGCAAGTTATCTGCCTTACCCCCATTGGTATTTGCACAGGAAATTCGCGACCTGAAACAAAATCTCGCTAACGTCGGCAGCGGAAACGGTTTTCTGCTGCAGGGCGGCGACTGCGCTGAATCATTTACCGAGTTCAGTGCCAATAAAATAAGGGATACCTTCAAGGTACTGCTGCAAATGGCAATTGTACTCACTTTTGCCGGTCGACGTCCTGTGACCAAGATCGCCCGTATGGCGGGACAATTCGCCAAGCCGCGTTCAGCCGATTTCGAGGAAATCAACGGCGTAATACTGCCGAGTTACCGTGGTGACATCATCAACGCAGCCTCTATCGACCCGGCTTCCAGGGTGCCTGACCCTGAGCGTATGCTGCAGGCCTACAATCAAAGCACTTCGACACTCAACCTGCTGCGCGCCTTTGCACAGGGAGGACTTGCCGACTTGCACCAGGTACACCGCTGGAATCTGGACTTTGTCGACGCCAGTCCCAGCAAGGAGCGTTACCTGAAAATGTCGAAGCGCATAGAAGATGCGCTGGCATTCATGGAAGTTTGCGGAATCACCGCGCAGAATGCGCCAATGCTCCACGAAACCCAGTTGTTTACCTCGCACGAGGCATTACTGCTGAACTACGAGGAAGCATTGTCGCGCATCGATTCGTTTACCGGCAAATGCTACAACTGCTCGGCCCATTTCGTCTGGATCGGTGAACGTACCCGTCAGCTCGATCACGCGCATGTAGAGTTCTTCAAGCAGATTGAAAATCCGGTCGGCGTCAAGATCGGTCCGACGACGAAAGCTGACGATTTACTGCCTCTGATCGACGCGCTGAATCCTGATAACGAGGCCGGGCGATTGACCCTGATCACCCGGATGGGAGCCGACAGGCTGCCCGCCGTTCTGCCGGCATTGATTCGTGCAGTCAAGGCGGAGGGACGCAACATCGTCTGGTCATCGGATCCCATGCACGGCAATACGGTTAAAGCCAGCAGCGGCTTCAAGACCCGTCAGTTCGACGATATTCTGCGCGAATTACATCAATTTTTTGCAGTACATGAGGCCGAGGGAACTTATCCGGGAGGCATTCATCTCGAAATGACCGGCGAACATGTCACCGAGTGCACCGGCGGCGCCTACAAGATTTCCGACGCAGACCTCGGTACACGCTACCTGACCAGCTGCGACCCCAGGCTAAACGCCGACCAGGTGCTTGAACTTGCTTACCTGATAGCAGATGCGTTCAAGCATGCGCAGCCCGAGCCCAATCAATAAACCTTATTTTCTCTGGAACAGCACTATGATCGATACAGCCCCGAGCAAACTAGCTCAAGTACTGCAGGCAGGCCAGTTTGCAATGACCGCTGAAACTTCACCACCCGATGCGGCATCGGCACAGACGGTGCTCGACCGGGTCGCCTGTCTGAAAGGTGTCGCCGACGCGGTTAACGTCACCGACGGAGCAAGCGCTCGCGTACATATGTCGGCACTCGCTGCAGCCGCAATCATGGTGCGCGAGGGTATCGACCCAGTATTGCAATTGACCACGCGTGACCGCAACCGGCTGGCGCTGCAGGGGGATGTCGTCGGCGCCGCCGCCCTCGGAATTCATAACTTTCTGTGTTTGACCGGCGACAAGATGGCTGCCGGGGATCAACCCGATGCAGCTGAAGTATTCGAAATCGATAGTGGCGAACTGATGCGCCAGATGCGGGATATGCGCGATGCGGGAACCTTCCCTTCAGGCCGCGAGATCAGCCCGCCCCCCGCACTTTTCCTCGGCGCCGCGGAAATGCCTGCAGAACCCGGTGACAACTGGCCGGCCGCGCGACTGCAGGCTAAAATTGACAACGGAACCCAGTTTTTTCAAACCCAGTACTGCTTTGAGCTCGAAAAGGTAAAACGTTACTGCCAGGCGCTGGTCGATGGCGGGTTCACCGAGCAGGCCCATTTCCTGATCGGAATCGGCCCGCTGGCCTCGGCCAGGTCGGCACGCTGGATGAACGACAACCTGTTCGGTGTGCATGTCCCGGACGATATTATCAATCGCCTCGAGGGCGCCGCTGATCAAAAAGCCGAGGGGCGTGCCATTTGCGCCGAGCTATTGCAGGGATTCGCTGAAATCGAAGGTTGCGCCGGCGCACACCTGATGGCACCTCATCAGGAGGCCGCCTGTGCCCAGGTCATCCAGGAATCGGGTTTACTCGAGATCAGGAATTAACCAGGCTGATAATTCCCTCAGCCGTCGCTGCCTGGGTAACGCGGGCAACAATTTGCGCCTGCGGATAGCCTAGATCCCGCAACTGCTGCAGGCATGGCTCGGCGTATTGTGGAGGGATGCCAGCCAGTAATCCGCCCGCAGTCTGCGGATCAAACAACAATGGATAGGCCATATCGGACGCAAGACGATGCGTATCTTCAATATGCTGTCGAATACGAATATTCTGTGGCTGCAACGAACTCGTGATACCCCGATTCGCCAGGCTTGCTGCACCCGTGTAAAGCGGTATTCGATCGATTAGTATTTCGACTGCACAGGCAGACGCGCGCGCCATCTCGAATAAATGTCCGGCCAGGCCGAAACCGGTAACATCGGTACAGGCACTGGCCTTGAACTGCCGAAAACACGCCGCCGCCGCCCGGTTCGAAACCAGCATCTGCTCCAGTGCCTCGTCAATCCAGGCACCACGTGCCTTGCCCTGCATGTCGGCCGCAAATAAAACCCCGCTGCCCAGGGGCCTGGTCAATATCATCAATTCACCAGGCTGCAGTCCAGCTTTCAACATCAGGTCCTCGGGTCTGGCGAAACCGTTTACGCTGAGACCACAGCTCATCTGACTGGCTTCCCCGCTATGCCCGCCAACCAGTAGTGTTTCGTTCTGTAACAGGGTTTCCTGTACGCCTGACATGAGTTGAAACAAGTCCTGGGATTGTTTCATTTCACTGCCAAAGACCACATTTGCGATCACCAACGCACTATGAGCATCGACGCCCATGGCGTGTAAATCACCCAGTGCATGGTTGGCTGCTATCCTGCCAAACAGGTATGGGTCATCGATAAAGCTGCGAAAATGGTCGATCGATTGAATCAATTCCTTGCCGGCGGGAACCTGGATCAGGGCGGCGTCATCGGCATGTTCAAAACCGGAGTTACTGGCGCTGCCGTATTGCAGGTGAATTTGCGTGAGCACCTGTTCCAGTATTTCACTACCTACCTTGGAGCCGCAACCACCGCAACGCATGGGTGTCAAATCTTCCGCTACACTCCCGCTCTGCACCATTTCAGGTAGCCTGGTAAAGCGGTCGATGAATCTACGGTCGATTTTATCCTTCAACCACCAGCACCATTTTCCCTGCAATGCCCAGGCGCCACGACTCGCCACAGCAAATTGCTCGCCGGTAGAAATCAACGACAAAAACTGCGTTTGCGGCTTGAATGGTTTGAGCTCCTGTCGCGTGATCCAGCGAGCCAGGTTGCGCGCCAGCGGAACACCCTGGCGTACTGCGAATACACCCGATTTGGGTCTTGGGAAACCATCGACCGTGGCAGTATCGCCGCTGGCAAATACATTCGCATGAGAAAGACTTTGCAGGCAGGGATTGACCGCAATAAATCCCTGTTCGTTCAGCGCTAATCCCGAATCGCGCAGCCAGGTCGCGGGACTGGCGTGAGTGACCCAGATCGCAGCATCGGCAGCGATCGGCGCGGCAAAATCTCCCACCACGAAACCGTTATCTAATCCGGTCACCGGATGTTCGTAAAATACCGCAATCGAACGCTGTTGCAGGATTCCAGAGAATCGCTGCTGGACCCTGGCATTGTGTCCGGGTAGCAACCTGTCTCGATCAGTCACAATAGCCAGCTTCAGCCTGTTACCAGACTGGCTTAGCTGACGAGCACGATAGTCCAGCGAAAGCGCCAGTTCGACCCCCCCGGCGCCACCTCCAATGATAGCCAGTCGCAAGTCACTATCATTGTCTTGCAGGCCTTGCTCGAGCTGATGCCAGGAATTGATGAAACGATCGACCGGTTTAACGGCGAACTGGTTGTTGATAGCATCTTCGGCATGCGGTATAAATGGCCGGGAACCAATGTTGATCGACAACAGGTCATAGTCAAGCGCTGGACGGCCGTGAATAAAAACCTGGTTACGTTCGGCATCGATAGCGCTGACTTCAGCGTGGATCACACGGGCACCGGCGTAACGCGCCAACGGTAATAAATCGATATGCGCATCGTCATAATCGTAGTGACCGGCGATAAAGCCCGGCAACATCCCCGAATAGGGTGTATGCAGGTCGCGTGTTACCAGGGTGATGCGAACTCCGCGCAGCGGGTGCATGGCGAAATGTTTAAGCACAAATAAATGGCTGTGCCCTCCCCCGATTAATACCAGGTCGGAGGTAATTGGTGACTCATCCTTTTGCATCGAAACTCGGCATCATAACGGCATTGGTTTTCAGTGGCTTATATCGCTCTGGTATTATGCGTGCAGCTTTTGTACTGTAAAGCCATGTTTGTATTAATCCGATCGCTGTGCTGCGGGCTCGGCCTGTTCCTGGTCAGCATTGTCACGGCAGCGTTGAGCGCACAACAGATCCTCGAGATTGAACAGGATTATCCAGCAATTCGCGTCGAACAGGTGGTAGCCGGGCTTGGCATTCCCTGGGGTATGGCATTCCTGTCCCCTGGTCAACTGCTGCTTACCGAACGTGCCGGGATTGTCCGGCTGCTCGATATGGAGAATGGTTCCATCGTGAACCTGTCCGGCACACCCGAAGTCGTCGCCGAGGGCCAGGGCGGCATGCTTGATGTTGCTATCGGGCCCAACTATGCAGACGAGGGCTGGATTTACTT
>JBATHL010000576.1:0-1678 GCA_049666745.1 Gammaproteobacteria bacterium | reverse complement strand
GATGTATATCATCAAGCATGGCGAGGCGGGACGGATTTCGAGTATGTTTTACCTGGTGCCGCCACTGGTGGTGATCGAGGCCCATTTCCTGTTTGGAGAAACCCTGGGCATCGTTTCGATCGTCGGCATGCTGGTTTGCGTGATTGGGGTATTTATCGTCAGCCGCTCTGCCAGTACCTAGCCTCGGCAGACGGGTTTGATTGTTGGTCCGGCTGGGAAGATTCGAACTTCCGACCCCCTGACCCCGAGACAGGTGCGCTACCAGACTGCGCTACAGCCGGACTGAGTGGGCGATCTTACAGCAGATCAACAACTTCCAGCAAGCCCCTCCAGCCTTACCAACAGATATCCCCGAAAAACTTTGTCATCCCCGCAGAAGCTGCCCCTGTCAACCTGTCATACCGCGGCTTGACCGCGGTATCCAGAAACAGTCGATGGAATCACAATCAATAACTTATTGAAAGTTAGTATTGAAGAATGAGGTGAATTTTTCTTATGTTACTGAATTGACTGGATCCCGCTGTCAAGCCGCGGGATGACATTTGGGGGGCTCGGGAATGACTCAGATGGAGCAGGCATGACTCATTGAGATCATCTACATTCCTCTATTCACTGCTCGCGGCTGCGGAATCCTCTTTCTCGAGGTGCTGCGAGGTTTCAGCGACCCAATCCATGAACAGCTGATACCCGACGGACAGCAGGATCGCACCGATAAACAAACCGATAATACCCGCTGACACCATGCCGCCCAGCGCGCCGAGCAATACGATCGGCATGGGCACATCAACCCCGCGTCCCAGCAGCAGGGGCTTCAATACATTATCAGCCATTCCGGCAAGCATCAGGTAGATCGTAAAAAAGATGTTACTGGCAGTCGAGGCGTCGCCACCCATCCATAAATAAACGATCACCGGCACTGCGACCAGGGTAGGCGGGAGCTGCACGATTCCGAGCACCAGCACAACAAATGCCAATACACCGGCACCGGGTACACCTGCAAAAATGAATCCCAGGCCAAGCAGCAATGCCTGGATGAAGGCGACACCGACGACACCCGTCGCAACCGAGCGCACGGTAGCTACCGACAGGTGGTGCAAACGCGGGCCTTTGGACGGGCCGGCAAATCGTTCGAAAATTTTCCCGATCGCGTTACGACCCGACTCACCGTAAGCCATCAGAACCCCCGCAATAAGCAGCGAAGTCAGAAACAGCAAAACGCCCCCGGCGGTACTGGCAGCGACCTGCAGTATCTTTTTCGAAAATTCGACCAGTTTCGGTTTTTCACCTTCAAGGAGCGCTGGTAAATTTTCTGCCGCATCGCTCCAGACCTCATGGATTTTCTCACCCACCAGAGGCCATTCAGCAACTTTTTCGCTGGGCGCAGGTATCGTCAGCTGTCCACTGTCAAATTTGGTATAAGCGCGATGAAGATGACTCGTGAACGACTCACCGATCATCACCACAGGACCGCCTATGATCAACAGGCCGGCCAGCACGATAACCGTGGCCGACAATCCCGTTTTACCACCCAGTTTGTCAGCCAGCTTCAAATGCACTGGATATAGTGCTACCGCCAGAATCAATGCCCACATCATTAATCCGGCAAAAGGCGCAAAAACCTGCACACACATGTAAACCAGGAAAATGAGTATGCCGATACGTATCAGTGTATCGGTCA
>JBATHL010000575.1:0-4415 GCA_049666745.1 Gammaproteobacteria bacterium | reverse complement strand
GGTTACGGATATCACCGGCGTCAACTACGAGTGGCGTGGCCCGAACTCCAACAGCGGGCTGCTCGGCAGGCATCGTCTCCTCTACGGCGGTATCGATTCGGATGACGTGATCCAGCGTATTACGGAGCCGACTTCGTTGATCGACGGCATCCAGGAACGTATTGCCAACCAGGTCGCCTGTCAGCGCGTGGCTAACGATTTATACAATGGCGGTGCCTTGTTCCCGATCGCTGACGAAACAGATATTCCCGATAACGGCGCCGGCGAGAATGCAATCCGCCAGAACATCCAGTTCCTGCATCGACATATCCTGGGTGAAGATCTTGCACTAAACGACACCGAAATCGCCAATACCTACCAACTGTTCGTCGATGTTCGCGCCGCGGGTGAGACGGCTATCCAGAGCCAGTGCCGCGGTGGTGGCAGCAATACCGATACTAATGGAACTGTTATCCCATGGATGGCGGTTGTGACCTACTTGCTTGCCGACTACCGGTTCTTGTACGAGTAGGCGCAGGAGATAAAATCATGAAAAGACGTGACTTTTTAAAAATGACTGCAACAGCGAGCGGGTTGTTGCTCTGTGGTAACACTCGACTTGCCCTTGCGCAACAGGCGTTTAGCGGTCCGTACTGGCTGTTCATCGAAGCCAGCGGTGGCTGGGATCCAACCAGTTTCTGCGATCCGAAGGGCTTCGGCCTCGGCGTCAACGGCGACATCAACAACTATGACCAGAATGATATCGGCCAGGCTGGAAACATCCGCTATGCACCGCCGCCCGATTCCTTCGCCAACGATACAACTCTTTTCAAGAACCAGGACTTCTTCGGAGCACACTTCCAGCGATTACTTGTCGTCAACGGCCTCAACCACGGCACGAACTCGCATAGCGTTGGCCGCACCGCCAGTTGGACCGGGTCGCGTGCGCGAAACTATCCGAGTATCGGTGCCCTCATCGCGTCAGAAGAAGCGGTTGACCTGTCCATGCCGATGGTGGCAAATCGCAGTTCCCAGAGCAGTAAAACCAACGGGCTGGTGCCACGTACAGTCGTCAGGGGCAGCGACCTCAACGCGATTCGGGAGATTGCCTTCCCCAACAGAACCAATACTGGCCAAACTAACCAGTACCATTCGAATAGCGTTCGCAATTTGATAGAGTCGGCGAGTGCCGACCGCCGTCAGCGGCAACTCAGCGAGCAGCGCCTGCTTAGATTGCAGCGCGCACTCGCCCAGCACAACGCCGCCCGCAATCGCGACGTTTCGTCGCTGCAAGACTTTGTCAACAATCTAAACGCAACCTCTGCACCGAATTCATATGTCAATTCACGGGGCAGCGCCCGCAGCATGTTCAATCAGGCGCAGACTGCATTCGCCGCATTCGAGGCAGGCGCTGCAGCGACGGCGCAGATCGATATGGGTGGTTTCGATACCCACGATGATCACGACGCGCGGCACTATCCGCGGTTGATGGATTACCTCGCCGCAGTCGATAACATCATCGACGATGCGGTGGCGCGTGGCATCGGTAACAATCTAATCATTGTTATGGGTTCGGACTTCGGCCGCACCAACAAATACAATAATGACAACGGCAAAGACCATTGGTCACATACCAGCATGATGGTTTGGGGCGCACCTGCGCACTTCACCGGCAATCGTGTTGTCGGGGCAACCGACAATTTACAGCGATCAATGAAGGTCAACCCGAGCACTCTGGCAATTGATAACAACGGCGTTGAAATAACACCGGAATACATGCACCAGGCTTTACGTTCACTTGCCGGAATTGACATGAATCCCGGCGTGTCGGGTGTGTTTCCGTTCGCGGAACAGGTGCTGCCTATATTCACCTAGCCGTCGCGTATGGCAGAGAACGATCCTGCTAAATGAAACCAACGGATGAGTAACAAAAACACTCAACACTAACCTTTTGGTCATCGAAAGAGGCCTGCATGGGGTCGTTTTCTGTCGCTCGTTGCGGATATTTGAGCGTCCGCTTGCTACACATATTCCGATTTTTTAAAAATCTAGTAGAAGGTTTCGCAAAACAGTAGAAGGTTTGAGAAATCCGAAGAAAACTCAAGCCTTCTAAATTATTGAAAATATTCAGAAATTTGGTCGGGACGGCAAGATTCGAACTTGCGACCACCTGCCCCCCAGGCAGGTACGCTACCAGACTGCGCTACGCCCCGTCGTAAACTGGTATTTGACGCTAGATTTAGCGTTTTAGCAAGGCAAGAAGTTCTTCGAGTTCGGTCAGGGTCTGACGGATGATTTGCTGGCTCTGGCTGACGTCACCCTTGTTGCCTTCACCTTCAAGACGCTGACGTGCACCGCCGATGGTAAAGCCTTCATCGTAGAGCAGGCTGCGAATCTGGCGAATCAACAATACATCATGACGTTGGTAATATCTTCGGTTGCCACGCCGTTTGACCGGTTTTAACTGGGGAAATTCCTGTTCCCAGTAACGTAACACATGAGGTTTGACATCGCAGAGCTCAGCAACTTCACCGATTGTGAAGTAACGCTTACCAGGTATTACCGGTAATTCGTTATTGTTGCTCGCTTCCAGCATACGCCTCTACTCTTATTTTTAATTTTTGGCCGGGACGAAACGTGACCACTTTCCGGGCAGAAATTGGAATCTCTTCACCGGTTTTAGGATTGCGTCCTGGTCTTTCAGCTTTTGACCGGGTCAAAAAGTTTCCAAAGCCAGATAACTTAACCTGGTGGCCGGTTTCAAGAGCTACTTTTACTTCTTCGAAAAATTGTTCGACTATTTCCTTAGCTTCTCTCTTGTTGAGACCAAGTTCTTCAAATAGCATTTCGGCCATATCAGCCTTGGTCAATGACATCAGCTCTCCCTCAAGTCGGCGTTGTAGTGTTCTTTTAGTTGTGCGAGGATTTTTGCAACCAGATTTTCCACATCCTCGTCAACTAGAGTGCGTGAAAAGTCCTGTAAAATCAAGCCCAAAGCGACACTTTTTCGATCATTTCTCACTTCTTTTCCAGTATAGACGTCAAATACAAATACTTCCTGCAATATTTCATTTTTAATCGAATAAATGCTGTCGACCAGGTCACGAACTGGCAAATTTTTATCCACTGAGATTGAAATGTCGCGTCTAATAGACGGAAATCGGGACAATTCGTTGAATTTAGGCAACTTTGCAGCCAATATCGGCGAAGTTTCCATTTCGAAAATAAAAACCGACTGATTTATATCAAGTTTTTTCAAAACTGCCGGATGCAAACCGCCAACAAATCCGATCGATTTTCCTGCAAAAGTCAGATCGGCGCCCTGCCCGGGATGTAACACGGGATTACTGGAGCGCGTGAAACTGAAATTGGATTCATCGGCTAGTCTTAAAATCATTTCGAGATCGCCCTTGATATCGTAAAAATCAAGGCTTTCCGCACTCGCATAAAGCCCTTCTTCAACCCGGTTTCCGGTGATAACACCTGCGATATGAGGGGTTTGCTCAAGACCGTCGTCAGTTGGCACAAAACACAGACCGGTTTCGAACAATCTCACCCGCGACTGCTGGCGGTTCAAATTGTGCTGCAGGGCCTGAATCAATCCGGGTAACAGGCGGGTACGCATCACCGACATATCTGTAGAGATAGGGTTAGCCAGGGGCAAGGTTTGCTGTCCCGGGTCGAGTATTGCCTGCAGTTCCGGTGAAACAAACGAGTAGGTAACCGCTTCAAAATAACCCCGCTCGACCAGGATGTCGCGAATCCGGTTGACGCTGACACGCTGCTCCGAAAAGCTCTCCATCTGGATATGCGAAGACTCCCGACTGCCGGGAATATTGTTATACCCGATCAAACGCCCGATCTCTTCGATCAAGTCCGCCTCGATATTGATATCGAAGCGATAGCTGGGCGGGCTAACCTGCCAGCCGTCAGCTTGCTCGGTGAGTTGCATGTTCAGGCGCTGCAGAATACCGCTGACTTCGTTGCGTTCGACGTTGATACCGAGTAAGCGGTTAACACGATCGTAACGCAGTTCTACCTGCGGCGTCTGTGGCATGTTTTCATCTACCATCGCATCGATAAGCGGCCCTGCCTCGCCACCGACAATGTCGAGCAACAACCCGGTCGCGCGTTGCATCGCAATGGGCGGCAATGACGCGTCCACACCCCGCTCAAATCGGTGTGACGCATCGGTATGCATGCCGAATCCACGCGCCTTACCGGCGAGTTCGAGCGCGCTGAAATGCGCGGCTTCAAGAAATATATTACGCGTATCGGATTGCACCGAACTATCGAGACCGCCCATGATGCCAGCCAGCGCGACGCCTCCGGCGTGATCGGCAATCAGCAACGTATCTTCCCGGCATTCGACTTCGGACTGATCAAGTAATGCCACCTTTTCACCGGATTTTGCCAGCCGTACCTTAATGCCACCG
>JBATHL010000574.1:0-4203 GCA_049666745.1 Gammaproteobacteria bacterium | reverse complement strand
GATTTGAACCGACCGGGGATAAATCGGCAATACCGAACTGATTTCCCGGGGAATTTGCCACGTTGAGCGTTCTGCTTTCCAGCCGCGCTGCTCTTTCAATATCCCCGCTGACGTCCCACCATTTCAGGATGGTTGCCGGTAGCGTGATTTCGCCTGGCTGTGAAACCACCACGGCAAAGCGCTGTTCCAGTCGTCCCACCACGTCATTACCCTGATACTGGTTGGAGCGTACCGCCTGGTCGGCATAAATCTTGAACTTGTCGGCATAGCCAGACAGGAGGTCCGACGGCAAGGCTTCGGCTGGTAGTCCCCGGGCCTCGATGGTGATACTGAAACCCAGGGAGTCTCCAAACTTCAGGTCGTCGGCAATAGCATCCCAGCGCCGTGATATTTTCAGTAGCCTGGCTGGTAGCCAGATATTACCACTGAAGGCGGCTGGTGGATTTCGAACCTGCAATTGCAAGGCTTCGCTGTTGCGATAAATCTGTCTCGATGGCACTGCCGGATCAGCGCTAGTCGAAGCAGATTCCTGTTTTATCATACCCCGATAATTTGCTGGTGATAGCCGGATGACACCGGGCGATTGTGCAACCAGAGTAATACTCCGTTCCAGTACATTGAATTCCTTGCCGTTGCGATAGATTAAATACCTTGAGTCGCGCCCGCTTCGATAAACTTCCGTATTGTCGGCCCCTGGTTCAAGCAGGTTGCCATCGGAGATGGGTATGTTATGCAGTAAACGCATGACGATCCTTGCTGGTTGGCCGACATAGGGATTTTGTGGTTCTGCCTCGATCTCGAGAAAAACATCTTGTCTGGCCAGCAACGCGGGCGATTGCCGGGTGACTTCAAGGCTTAATACGGGTGTGGACAGGTCGCCAACTTTTATCGATGGAATTCTGAGGCTGCCGCTGCGGCGTGGCAGGATATCAATTTTCCACTGCATCCGATGAAACATTTCATTGGCTTCGAGCATGCGAGCAATGCTGGGCCTGACATCGAGGACCTCGAAATCAGCTTCCAGCTTCGCCAGATCAAGCGCGTATAAGGAGGGTATTTTGCTATCGTATTCGATAACCAGTTTTGCGATGTCACCCTCAAAAATCCGCTCCGGTTGCAGGTATGCGGTTTGCGCCTGGCCCGGGGAGTAAAGTTGGGCGAGCAGCAAAATACAGCATATTTTCCTGATCCGACGCATGCTGATCAACGTGGTTGTCGTTTCTGACGCTGGAAATCCCGTAAAAATTTGCGTCGGAACAAGTCAGTAGAAGTCTCGGGTAAGGCGTTAATCCAGCGTTCAGCCTGTTCCGCATCGGGTAGTTGCCCGGCTTCGAGTGCCTGCAGAGCGAAAGGCTCCATTTCCTGCTCGAGACCGTCGAAGCGTTCAAACGGGTCTACCTGTCCGGCTTGCATCGACGCGCCCAGGCCAGGCCCTGATTGTTGATCATCGGCAGGATTCGTCAATTCCTGTCCGGCAACCCCGATACGTGCTTCAGCATCGGGCAGATCCGCATCGCCTGACGATTCGCCAGCGTCGGTTTCTCCCGATTGTCCATTTACAGTTTCATATTGTTGCTCCAGGTACAGTTCGATCAGCCGCTTGTTGTACCTGGCCGGGCCAAGTTGCGGATTTAATTCGAGCGCCTTTTGATAAGCCAGCACGGCTTCGGCAAACTGGTGCTGTTGCACGAGCGTGTTGCCGAGGTTGTACATCGATTGCGCGGATTCATCCTTGCTGTACATCTCCAGAGCCTGCTGATACTGCCCGCTCTGGTAGTAAGCAGAGCCTTGCAGTAGCGGATTTGTGGATAATTCATACGAGGTTTGGAAATCACCTTGTTGATAGGCTTCGAAGGCAAGCTGCTCCGGGTGGTTCCAGAAAAAATTCCATTCCTTTGCATAGAGTTCATCATCGCCCGGAACCAGTATGCCCAGCAATATCATCCAGATTAGATTCTTGCGGAACAGCAGCAATGCCAATGGGAGCATTAGTAACACCAGCCAGGCGCCGTCGTTGGCAGCTGCGCGGTCGGAACTATCGTCGGCTCGATCTGATTCAATCAGCTGGTTCGCGCTCAACCTCGACATCAGGAGATCGCTGACTCCGCTAGAGCCGGTCATCGTTACTAACCCGCCCTTGCCTGCCCGGGCCACGCGATCCAGTAGCGCAAAGTTGGTTTTGCTCAGCACGACCTTGCCCTGCGTATCGCGTAACAAGCTACCCTCGGCATCGAGCGCCGGTCCACCCGCGCTAGTGCCGATTGCCAGCACATGAATCCGGTGCCCCTCGTTAGCCGCTGTCAGTGCGACCGCTAACGCCGCGTCATTGTCACTGGCGCCGGCAGTCACAATGATTATCTGTCCCCTGCCCGCAACGGAGGCCGCTAACAAATCCCGGGCAGAACGGATAGCCAGATCTATGCGCGTACCATCCTCTGGCATAGTACTTGGATCGAGTGCATCTATAAATGCGAGCAGTGTCGCGCTGTCCGTCGATAATGGGGATACCACGAATGCGGCGCCAGCAAAGACTACCAGGCCGGTTTCACCATCAAAGTCCGCCGAAATAATTTCTTTTGCCGCTGCGACGGCATGCGCGAAGCGTTGCGGTCGCACATCTTCTGTCAGCATTGAGCGTGACAAGTCGAGTGCCAGCACCCGTGCGCTGGTTGATTCCAGCATCGGGTAAGACTGTTTGCGCCAGCTAGGTCCGGCGGCTGAGAGTGTTCCGATTGTTAATATGATGGCCAGAATCCAGGCCAGCCAGTCGTTGCGATTCGAACCTGGGGGATCGACCAGCATTCTATCCAGTAACGCCCTGTCACATATTCTGCGCCACATGGATTGTCGTCGTGGATATCTCGAATAAGTCCACACCAGCCACCACAGCAGTGGCAACAAAACTAACCAGAGCGGGTTTAAAAACTGAAAGTTGGCGAGTTCGATCATCGGCTAACCGAAAGTCGTGACTGACGGATCGACCAGGTGATGAAAAACGACATCACCAGCAATCCTGCAATTAACGGCATCATGAACAGTTCGTGGCGCGGACGGTGTGTCTGGTACTTGTGCTCGACAGGCTCCAGTTTATCGAGGTCGAGGTAGATTTTTTCCAGGGTCGATGCATTGGTGGCACGAAAATATTTACCACGAGTGACCGCGGCTACCCGGTTAAGCACTCTTTCGTTGAGTGCGACCCCCGGTGGTATGTTTTGCTGGCCATAGGTCCGGCTCAAAGTCTGGGCATCGGTTCCAACGCCGATGGTATAGATAGTCAGACCCTGTTGACGAGCCAACTGAGCAGCGACGACTGGATTTTCGAAACCGGCGGTGTTGGAGCCATCGGTAACCAGAATGAGCACCTTGTGTGCGCTACCCTGGGCGCGCATAGATTTAACCGCAAGTCCGATCGCATCGCCTATTGCCGTGTAACGGCCGGCCAATCCGGTACTGACATCCGCCAACAGTTGCTGCAATGTATCCAGGTCAAAGGTTAGTGGCACATATGTGTAAGCGTTGGTGCCGAACAGGATGAGTCCGAGGCGATCGCCCTCGCGTCGATCGATGAATTTTCCAACCACCGCTTTCAGTACTTCGAGACGGCTCGCAGTTTTCGAATTAATCGTCATGTCGACTTCGCTCATACTGCCGGAAATATCAACTGCCAGGATCAAATCCCGCCCGCTTACCGTGCGTGAAACCGGTTCTCCAAGCCAGAACGGGCGGCCCGCGGCGATAACCAGGCAAATCCACAAAATCCATGCACAGGCGCGCGCCAGGTGCCGGGGTGATTTTCTAATCGAGGATTCGGTAAACGGGTAGCGATTCAACAAGGGCACGGCAAGTGCCAGGTCAGCGTGATTTGACAGTGGCAGCATTTTCCTGGCCAGTAGCGGCAACGGCAGCAACAGCATTGTCCACCACCAGTCAAATCCGAGCATTAGTCCCTGCCCCGTTGCTGCAATCTGGGTTTAACCGCGGCTAACCATTGTTCACACAATTCAACCAGCTGGCCGGCATCCACATTTACCTGTTTACGGTAAATTGCGTCTCCAAATACCTTACCCCTGCCGCTGGTGAAATTATCGCCACCAATACTCTCATCGAGAAATTGCAGCCAGGCTTCACCGGTAAAACTCTCGAGTTGCCGTGCTGGAAACGCCAGCAAGGCCACCTGCTTGAGCCATTGCGCAAGTTGTAGGG
>JBATHL010000573.1:0-3676 GCA_049666745.1 Gammaproteobacteria bacterium | reverse complement strand
CGGCTCACCCTGGACGAAACAATCGACGGTGGCTCGAAACATCGGAATCTCGCGCGATAAATCGACCATGGTGCGATCGACCAGCTCCACCGCACTGGGGTCGAGCTTGACAATATGCTGGGCCGAATCCATCGCCTGGTGAAAAGTCGGGAAATGACAAACTCCCAGCACTTTATGCGGGGGAATGGGTTGCAATTCCAGTTGCAAACGGGTGAAAAACGCCAGCGTACCTTCCGAACCCACCAGTAAACGCGCGAAGTTCGCATCGTCGGCCCGGGTCACTTCATTGATGTTGTAACCCCCGACGCGCCGCAGCAACTGCGGAAACCGGCGTGCAATCTCTGCCGCTTCGCGCTCACCCAGTGCGACCAGTTTGCGTACCAGTTCGGCACTGGAACCATCCTGGGTGGTGTGGGCTTGATCGGCAAAATGCACGGTGCTGCTGTCTGCCAGAATGGCATCGATAGCCTGGACATTGTGCACCATATTGCCATAACGAATAGACCGCGCGCCGCAGCTGTTATTACCTGCCATACCGCCGAGAGTCGCCCGATTCCCGGTAGAGACATCGACCGGGTAAAAAAGTCCGTGCGGCTTCAGGTATTTGTTGAGTTGATCCAGCACCATTCCCGGTGCGACGCAGATGCTACGCGATTCGGGATCAAATTCGACTACCTGGTGCAGATACTTGCTGGTATCGATAACCAGCGCGGTCCCTACAGTCTGTCCGATTTGCGAGGTGCCGCCGCCGCGTGGCAGGATCGGAATACCGGCGTCAGCGGCAATTTGAATGGCGCGCACAATGTCCTGCTCATTGCGCGGCACCACGACACCAATCGGTTCGATCTGGTAAATAGAGGCATCGGTGCTGTAACGACCGCGACTGAAAGCATCAAAAATCACCTCGCCTTCCAGTTCATGACGCAGCCTCGCCCCCAGGGCACTGTCACCTATGCTGGCTGCAGAGGAAGGAGATTTTTGCGGAAGCGTAGTGTTTGTGGACAACGGAAAACCTATTAACAAACCCTGGCTAGTGGGGCTTGCGCGACACGGTCAGGTAAGGCAGGATTGTCGCCCAAAGCAAGAAATATAACAAATACCTTAGCGTCTCTATCTACTCGATAGAGCACTGGGAGAGCAATCGATGTCAACACCTGCAGGGCGCCATTTTCTTCAAATTCCCGGACCTACCAATGTGCCCGATCGGGTACTACGGGCGATGGATATGCCGACAATAGATCATCGTGGTCCGGAGTTTGCGCAACTCACGCTTGAAATTCTGCCAGCTTTAAAAGCGGTTTTTAAGACCTCGGCCGAGGTGGTCATTTATCCCGCCTCGGGTACCGGGGCCTGGGAAGCGGCACTGGTTAACACCCTGTCTGCGGGTGATAGAGTATTGATGTTCGAGACCGGACATTTTGCAACCCTCTGGCGAGGCATCGCCAGCGATCTTGGCCTGGATGTCGAATTTGTAGCTGGCGACTGGCGCCATGGTGTCGACCCCGATGAAGTTGAAGCCAGGTTAAACGCCGACAAAAACCACAAAATCAAGGCGGTGATGGTAGTTCACAACGAAACCTCGACCGGCGTCACCAGTCGTATCGCAGACATCAGGAAAGCCATCGACAGCGCTGCCCACCCCGCCCTGTTCATGGTCGATGTCATCTCTTCGCTGGGTTCGATTGACTATCGCCACGATGAATGGGGGGTTGATGTCACCGTTGCCGGCTCACAGAAAGGATTGATGTTACCGCCCGGCCTCAGTTTCAATGCGATCAGTGCCAGGGCGTTGCAAGCTGCTGAAAGCGCGACTCTGCCGGCCGCCTACTGGCGCTGGCAGCCGATGATAAACGCCACCAATAACGGTTATTTCCCATACACCCCGGCTACCAATTTGCTTTACGCGCTGCGCGAATCACTGCAGATGCTGCACGAAGAAGGACTGGACAAGGTGTTTGCCAGGCATCGCCGTCACGGCGAAGCAACGCGTCGCGCGGTGCGTGCCTGGGGCCTGGAAATTCTATGCCTGAATCCCGACGAATACAGCGCAGCCCTGACTGCGATTCTGCTTCCGCAAGGTCACGATGCCGACCATTTACGTAAGATCATTCTCGAGCGATTTAACATGTCGCTCGGTACCGGGCTCGCCAAAGTACAGGGCCGGGTTTTCCGAATCGGCCATCTGGGTGATTTTAATGATCTGATGCTGGCCGCTACCCTGTCCGGCGTGGAAATGGGATTGATCGCAGCTGAAATACCCTTTACCAAAGGTGGTATAAACGCTGCACTTGATTATCTGGCGAGTGATTTCTAATCCGATTACGATCGCCAGGCCCGGGGCAACGGCATGTTTGAGCAGTTGAACCCACCACCCATCCCGGATAGTCATGGTCCATATTCAAGTCTAATTAGTGCTAGTGTCGCAGAAATGTCTTTGCGATCGTCCCAATATAGTGTGCAAAATCATTGCGGGTTCTATTCAGCACTTGCCCGGGTAATGGCTGCGGGCTTGTCTTGTCCGGGGAAGTATCCGACATCTTTTTATTGATTAATGTTCGCCTGGATACACTCATCATTTTCCAGCGCCTGAGAAATTCTTCCTGCTGCTCCTGTTGCGGAATTTCTTTCGAAATCTCTGCCGCCAGATTGTTTGCCGATGTGCTTTTAGTTTCATGCTCTTCCATTATGAATTTCGCAACCGGTCCTATAAAGTCGGCCAGCAGAGTCGTCATCGAATCCAGTTCGTCTTCGCTCGGCGAAAAATCCCGTACCGATTTTCCCGCAACCTGGGCCACCGGCTCTGAAGAGACCGCCGAATTCTGCTGGAGTCTGGGCAGTGCCTGTTTTATCGCATGCATGAATTCCAGTACAGTTTGATACCTTTTCTTTCGATCAACTTCTAACCCTTTGGTTACAACGGGAATTAGTGCGCTAGGATAGACTGCCGAGTAATCGATCCGGTTTCCGGGAGGCATGTTGACGATTTCCGTTAACCTGGAGCAATGGATTGCCGAGCTCGCTGGCATCATTTTGAGTAACTCGAGTAATAATCTCGCTGCCGAGAATACATCGGCACGGGAATCGGCCTCTAATCCAAGTCTTAGCTCAGGCGCCATGTATCGTGGCGTGCCCATGAAACTCCCGATCATCGTCAAGTCCGAATTCTCCGTGATTCTGGCCATGCCGAAATCGGCCAGCTTGATATGACCGCTCTTACTAACAATCAGGACATTGGAAGCCTTGACATCCCGATGAATAATATTTAGTCCATGTGCCATATGCAGTGCTTTGAGCAACTGCGATATGATGGAGATACTGCGTCTCAGACTGATGCCGCGGCCATGTTTAAGCCTGTGTTTGATCAGTCTGTGGACCGAAACCCCGTCGACATATTCCATGATGATAAAAGGTCTGTTTTCGTCCTCCCCATACTCGAGGATGCTGACGACGTTGGGGTGAATGCATTTTGCCGCTGAGATCGCCTCGCGTTTGAACCGCGTCAACAGTTCTTCACCCATCTTGCCGACCATCAGATGTGGATGCAGCGCTTTTATCGCAACCCGGCGTTGGATGTCGGGATCGTATCCCTCGTAAACGACGCCGGTCCCGCCTTCGCCCAGCGACGTTTTAATTTCGTACTTTCCAATCTTTTGAGGTATCTCTCCCATGGTGCCTA
>JBATHL010000572.1:0-6541 GCA_049666745.1 Gammaproteobacteria bacterium | reverse complement strand
TAGGTGACGTCCGAGCCGAGTATATGGTAGCTTTCGCAAACCCATACGGCACCCATCACCACCGCTGCAGCAGCGGGGCTGGCGAGGCCCTGGAAATAGCGTTTGTCGGCGACGCCGATCTGGGTGTTAAAGCGTGCCAGTCGCAGCGCGGCACAGGTTGCATAGATGAATGCGGCCAGCCAGCCCAGCTTGCCCATGAGTATCGATACTTCGCGCAGGTGAACCAATGACCATAGATATACAATCAGCGCCGGCGCGACGCCAAACGAGACCATATCCGAGAGGCTATCGTACTCGGCACCAAAGGCGGACTGGGTGTTGGTCATGCGCGCCACACGGCCATCGAGACCGTCGAGCAAGCCTGCCAGGAAGATGGCGATCGCTGCAATTTCAAAACGCCCGTTCATCGCGGCAATAATGGCGTAAAATCCGGCAAATAATGCGGCCGTAGTAAACATGTTAGGCAATAGGAAAATGCCCTTACGCATGTTTTTGCGGGTTTCTTTGGGGTTACTGTCGTCCATATTAGTCTGGCGGGCGCCAGGCGCCCGCCGACGATGCTAGTTTTTGGATTTATCGACTAACGCATTGGCACTGAGCCAGGGCATCATCGAGCGCAGCTTCGCACCCACCTGTTCGATCTGGTGCGCGGCATTATTACGCCGCCACGCCGTCATCTCGGGATAGTTGGATTGCCCTTCAGTAATAAATTTTTTCGCATAGGCACCGTTTTGAATTTCGTCCAGGCATTCTTTCATCGCCCAGCGACTTTCCTCGTTGATGATCTTCGGGCCGGTTGAGTACTCGCCGAACTCGGCATTATTGGAAATCGAGTAGTTCATATTGGCAATGCCGCCTTCATGGATTAAATCGACGATTAATTTGAGTTCATGCAGGCATTCGAAATATGCGAGCTCAGGCGCGTATCCGGCCTCGACCAGGGTTTCGAATCCTGCCTTGACCAGTTCGATGGTGCCTCCGCAGAGGACGGTTTGCTCACCAAACAGATCAGTTTCGGTTTCGTCCCGGAAAGTGGTTTCGATAATGGCGGTACGGCCGCCACCAATACCAGCGGCATAGGATAGCGCCAGATCTTTCGCCATACCTGAAGCGTCTTGCTGGATAGCGATCAAGTCAGGTATGCCACCGCCTTTGACAAACTCGGAACGTACGGTGTGCCCCGGCGCCTTGGGTGCAATCATGATGACGTCGAGATCCGCGCGCGGTTCCACCTGGTTAAAGTGAATCGCGAAACCATGTGCAAAGGCCAGTGCAGCACCTTGCTTGATACAGGGCTCAATTTCATTGACGTAAAGTTCGCGCTGAAATTCATCCGGCGTCAGGACCATGACCAGATCCGCCTCGCGAATTGCGTCGGCGGTGTTTTTCACGCTAAGGCCCGCAGCTTCCGCCTTGGCGGCTGAAGTTGAGCCTTCGCGCAGTGCGACGGTTACGTCGACACCGGAATCCTTGAGATTGTTTGCGTGTGCATGGCCCTGTGAACCATAGCCGACTACGGTAACTTTCTTGCCCTGAATAATTGATAAATCACAATCTTTATCGTAATAAATGTTCATAACTGCCTCGTGTCACACCTGGTTAGTTGTGTTGTTATAAAAAATGTTTTTTGGCTGGAATTACAGGGTAAGCGCCTTTTCTCCGCGTAAGATACCCATCGAGCCGGAGCGTACTACTTCGATTATATTGTTTTCGTGCATGGACTTGATATAGGCGTCGAGCTTGTCTCCCGACCCAGTTAGCTCGATGCAGAAAGTGGTATCGGTCACATCAATAATGCGTGCACGGAATATGTCGGACAGACGTTTGACTTCGGCGCGTTGCGAATCTCCTTCAGCCCTGACCTTGACGAACATCATTTCGCGCTCGATAAAGTTGCCTTCGGTAAAGTCCTGTAATTTGATCACGTCTACCAGTTTATTGAGTTGCTTGGATATTTGCTCGATGATGCGATCGGAGCCAACCGTAATGATGGTCATGCGGGATAGCGTCTGATCTTCCGTGGTCGCTACGGTCAGGGATTCGATGTTATAGCCGCGCGCGGAAAACAACCCTGAAATGCGAGATAGGGCGCCGGCCTCGTTTTCGACCAGCAGAGAAATGATGTGTAGCATTAAACCAGTTCTCCTTTTGCCTTCAATGATGCCTGTATTTCCTGCTGTAGTGGAGAAAGGTCCATTTCATTGTGGGCTTTACCGGCAGATATCATCGGATAAACATTGGCTTCCTGATCAGTAATAATGTCGAGGAATACGGTTCGGTCTTTCAGTTTGAAGGCTTCCTTCATCGCAGCGTTCAAATCATCAGGATGATCGACGCGGATACCGACGTGTCCGTAAGCCTCGGCGAGTTTGACGAAGTCGGGCAGTGAGTCCATGTAAACATGCGAGTAACGCTTCTCGTAGAAGAATTCCTGCCATTGACGAACCATACCGAGATAACGGTTATTAAGATTGATGATCTTGACCGGCAGGTCGTATTGCAGGCAGGTGGATAGTTCCTGCAGACACATCTGGATACTGCCTTCGCCGGTGACGCAGGCAACGTCCTTGTCCGGGAAGGCCAGCTTGACTCCCATCGCCGCGGGCAATCCGAAACCCATCGTGCCGAGGCCCCCGGAATTGATCCAGCGGCGCGGCTCGTCAAAAGGATAGAACTGTGCGGCAAACATCTGGTGCTGGCCGACATCCGAGGTGATATAGGCGTCGCCTTTGGTGACTTTATAGAGTTCCTCGACAGCAGCCTGTGGCTGGATCAGGTCTTTACTTTGTGCATAAGCGAAACTATTTTGTGCCTGCCATGACTTTATGGTCTTCCACCAGGCGTCAAGCGCGGCCTTGTTGATTCCCGGCTCGGTCTTGTCGAGCAGCTTGTTCATTTCGCTGAGAACCTGCCCGGCACCGCCCACGATCGGGATATCGGCGTTGATCGTCTTGGAAATCGATGCCGGGTCGATATCGATATGAATAATTTGAGCATAAGGGCAGAATTTGCTGGTCACGCCGGTAATACGATCATCGAAGCGTGCGCCGATACAAATCAGGACATCGCATTCATGCATCGCCATATTGGCTTCGTAAGTCCCGTGCATGCCGAGCATGCCGATGAACAGCGGGTCGGTTCCGGGAAAAGCACCCAGGCCCATCAAGGTTTGCGTAATCGGGTAGCCGAGCTTACGCACGAAAGTTCTGAGTTCGTCCGATGCATTATCCAGAATGATGCCGCCACCCGTGTAAATCATTGGACGCTTGGCATTGAGCAGTAAATCCACGGCACGCTTGATCTGGCGAGGGTGACCCTTAAAGTTCGGGTTATACGAGCGCAGCTTGACGTTTTCCGGGTAGTGGTAGGGGATTTTGATATGCGGAGCGGTGATGTCTTTTGGAATATCGACAACGACCGGACCGGGGCGGCCGGTGGTTGCGACATAAAAAGCCTTTTTCAGCGTTTCTGCAAGTTTGTTCAAATCCTTGACCAGGAAATTATGCTTGACGCAGGCACGGGTAATCCCGACCGCGTCAACTTCCTGGAAAGCGTCGCTGCCGATTGCGTGGCTGGGAACCTGGCCGGTAATCACGACCATGGGGATCGAGTCCATGAAAGCAGTGGCGATGCCGGTGACTGCATTGGTCGCACCCGGCCCGGAGGTTACCAGGCAAACGCCCGGTTTTCCGGTCGCGCGCGCGTATCCGTCAGCGGCATGCGAAGCACCCTGTTCATGACGCACCAGGATATGTTTTACATCGTCCTGCTTCTGTATTGCATCGTAAATATGTAATACAGCACCGCCCGGGTAACCGAAGATGTGTTCGACACCTTCGTCCTTCAAAAACTGGATTATTATTTCTGAACCCGATAATTCCACGCTAACCTCTGATGTGCGATTGATACAAAGCGCTTTTGTAACGCCAAACCCAAAATTTTATTATGGTTAAATTACAAATGCACTAATAACAGCGTGGAATTACTGATGAAACTCGAAAAAAACGGACGATTTCGGGGTGCAGGGCCCGGATTACTGTTAAATGCCGGATCGAGATGTTTTAAACCAGGTCCGCAGGGGGTTCTCGCTGGTTATCGGCGTTCAGGATTTTTGCAGCATAAAAACGAATTTCCCACCTTCTTCAGCTGACGAAAGCAAGGGATTATTGGTTTGTTTGGAAAAAGCTTCAAAGTCCTTTACCGAGCCCTGGTCAGTCGCGATTATTTTCAGAACCTGTCCTCGTTCCATGTCTCCGAGTGCTTTCTTGGCACGTAATATCGGTAGTGGACAATTCAGTCCGGTGGCATCAAGTTCGCGATCAAATTCGGCCATTAGAGTTCTCCATTAATGTAGCCCGGGGTATAGCGGAAAGGGTGCATTTATATGCCAGTGGATCGTAAAACGCAAGCCGGCTGGAACTAGGCAATCACTTCAAGGGGTTGAGGATCCATGGGGTGACCTCCTGAAGCCCACTTAACCACGCCACCACGCAGGCTGATTACATTGTTAATGCCCTGTTGATTTAAAAAGCGACACACCTGCGCTGAACGACTGCCAGTGCGGCAGTAGATGACGATTTGTTTGTTCGATTCCGAGAAGAAGCTTAGCTTTAAGGGTATCAGATGCATCGCCAGGCTCCTGGCGTTAGGCAACACACCGCGTTCGATTTCAGCGGGGGTGCGGATATCGAGTAAATCGAAATGATTCTCTTTACGTAACATGCGATGCAAATCGGAAACACTTATTTCTTTTATGCGTGACATCAGGCTTATATTACGGGAACGAATGCTATACGGATAGGTCGATAATATTCTAATATAGTTTAATTTCCAATCGAACAGTTTCACATGCCACTGAACCCCCGAGTATTGCAAAAATGCCGCCGTTTGGCTCGGCCGGGGATTGTTGCGCTTGTCTTAACGCTACCCAGTTTTGCGGCCAGCCCAAGCACGGAACTGCCAAGCCTGGGCGAGAATTCGGCTATTAATATCGAGCGTGAGACCCGGTTAGGGCATTCGGTTTATGCAAAACTCCTCGCCAAAGGCTATATCGAAACCGATCCCTTGCTTGATCGTTATATCAATGACCTGGGTTTTCGATTACTGGCCGGGCTCGACAATCGGGTGCGCGACTATCGCTTTTTTATCATTCGTGACGACGCGGTTAATGCGTTCGCGCTACCGGGCGGCTATATCGGGGTTAACCGAGGGTTGATCAGGGAGGCGCGTACCCAGCATCAACTGGCATCGGTGCTGGCGCATGAAATAGCACACGTACGCCTGCGGCATGGCATCGATATGATGGAAAAAGGCAAGGGTTTGAACACCGCCGCCATTCTGGCCATGCTTGCGGGTTTGTTGATCGGAACGGCCGACTCCGAAGTGGGTCAGGCGGTTCTTTTCGGTGGTCTTGCGGGTACCCAGCAGGCGATGATCAACTATACGCGAGAAAATGAATACGAGGCCGATCGACTGGGTATGCAGCTCATGTACGGTGGGCAGTTTGACCCCAATGGTATGGTCGAGTTTTTCACCATAATGACGCAGCTATCAGGTACCTCTGAAATCGGCAATATCGAGTATTTACGCACCCATCCGGTGGGTGTTAACCGTATCGCAGAGGCGGCCGGGCGGGTTAATAACAACGCTCGCGGAGGTAACCAGGTAGACGACTACCCGCTATTCAAGGATTACCTGCAATTTGTGAGTAGCGATCATCTGCCCGATTCAGGAAGTCAGTTCCTGCGCGCGCTGGCATCGATTCAGGCAGGCGAGTATCAACGCGCCGATACCTTGCTTGGCAGTCTGTACAGTCGGGACAATGAAAATATCTGGTATAGCATCGCCTTTGCGGTAAATCTCGAACACCTGGAACGTGAAGCCGAGGCTGAGCTGGTATACCGCCGTTTGCTTGATATTTTTCCAGGAGACTACATACTTTCGATGCGTCTGCTGGGCTTACTCAAGCTTGCCGGGCGCTATCAATCAGCCCTGGTGATTGCGCGACGTCTCGAAATCGAGTTCCCGGAAAATCAACAGGTCTATTTTGAATTATCGGAAATTTACCAATCCCTGCACCGACCTGCGCTGCAGATGATGGCTGAAGCGGAGTTCCACCGAATTACCGGAAATCGACAGCAAGCGATAAAACTTTACGATCAGGTTCTCGTTTCATCGGATGCCGATCACGCCACCGAGTCAAAGGCACGCGAAAAACGCCTGCTATTGCTGGAACGATAAAATCATTCACCAGAGCTATTAAGCTTTCACCCGTCTTGCCGATACAGGCCAGGTATCATTAGAAACATTGTTACCAGGAAATTGATATCGGAATCGGGCATTCAGCATGAAACGACGAACCTTATTGAAAGCGAGCCTTCAGCTAGGCCTGGCGGGTATGATCTTGCCACGGGCGGCGAGCGGCGCTTATCCCACCAAGGCGTTTCTGGCAAAGGAGATTCCCGATGTCTTGCGTACAGCATTTGGAACTGCTGATATTGGCGAAAGCGACCAGATCGAAATCGAAGCGCCGCATATAGCC
>JBATHL010000571.1:0-1712 GCA_049666745.1 Gammaproteobacteria bacterium | reverse complement strand
ACCTACAAGTGCCGTGGGTACGGATGGATCTGCCTTAAAAAGCAACTCCAATCCCTTTTCCTGGGTCTTAATGCCAACCAAGGTCGATATGTTGTCGAGGGTATCCTCCAACTGGAAATCCACAGATTCCATGTCCATTTTGCCGGCTTCGATCTTTGAAAAATCAAGAATGTCATTGAGAATCCCCAACAAGGACTTGGCGGAGATGTCTACCTTTTTGAGGTAGTCGTATTGCTTGGTGGTAAGATCGGTTTTCAGGGCAAGATGGCTCATACCGATAATGGCGTTCATCGGGGTTCGAATTTCATGCGACATATTCGCCAGAAACTCGCTCTTTGCCTGGGTCGCAATCTCGGCCTTCTCCTTAGCAGCTTCTGTCTGTTGCATCGCCTCCTGGAGTTCCTTCTGAGTATTTTCGATCACCCGGTTCTGCGATTCCAGCACTTCATTTGAATCTTGCAGCTCCTTTTGGCGTTCCTGAAGTTCCTTGGCCTGTACCTGGGAGCTTTCAAGCAGTGTTTTAAGTTTCTTCTGGCCCTGGGCCGCGAGTATTGCAACACAAATGCTTTCCTCAACCAGTGCGAGAAAAGCAAGGGCTCGATCATCAAAGCCATGCAGTGAAGCTAATTCGATAACTCCTAGGAGACGATTGTCGTATACCAGAGGCTCTATAAGTAACTCTTTTGGCGCGGATTTTCCAAGAGAAGAACCGATTGGAAAATAACCATTCGGAATTTCATTGATCAGCAGGCGCTTGCGCTGTATGGCCACCTGGCCCACCAAATCTTCACCCATGAGGATCAAAGATCCGGAATTTTCCGATGCGGCACGCGCATACCAGCCTATGGGCTCAAGGCTACCGTTCTCTTCGCTGTATGAAAACAGGCAGCCTCGCTGTCCATTGAGATAGTCGGCCAGGAAACCGATGATGCGACCGGCCAACTCGGTCTCATCGAGTACGCCGCGTATCTGGTCATAAAGTTGGTTCTGGCCGTTTTTCTGCCAATCCTGCAAAGCAGCCTGTTCGGAATTATCTTGGAGCGTGTGGGTCATGCGTTGCAGCGCAATTCCAAGGGTGTCCTTTTGGGACCGGGGGTCAATACTTGAATCGTAATTTCCTGTTGAAATCATATCGACCACCCCGGCTCGCGTCCGCAAGCTTTCCAGAAAGTTATTCAAGGCCTGAGCGATGGTACCGATTTCGTCGTGGCTCTTAATGCTCGAACGTAGGGAGAGGTCACCAGCAGCCTGAACTCTATCGACCGTTTTTACCAGGTCGCGCATGGGTCTGGTAATGACACGGGTAATCCGCCAGGCGATCAATGCGGCAATCAATATTGCAACCGCCGAGCCGATCAACACCGCTCGAACCGAAAATTCACCGGTCGATTGCACGATAGTTCCGAGCGCATTCTGATCCTGCTTGATGGAGAGCTTGATCTGCTCCGAAGTGATGCTGATTTGTTCGTCCAGGGGATTCACCTTCCTTTCGAGCAGGCTGTTACTCGATTGGATAGTTTTAACTACAGTCTCGAAGGCCTTCAGGTAGGCTGCACGGTTGGCGGTGAACTCAGACACAAGCTTCTTCCGTTGCGGGTTGTCGATCACCCGAACCATTTCCTCGTAGATGGGCTCGAACCCTGAACCCAACTCCTTGCGCACCCGCTCCAGATCTTCTGTGGCATTGGTCTCTAAGTACTTCATCATGTACA
>JBATHL010000570.1:0-2316 GCA_049666745.1 Gammaproteobacteria bacterium | reverse complement strand
GCCCATCAACCATCGCCTGAAAAGTCGTCGTCAACGACTTGCGCCGCTGTAACAAAGAACGCTGCGAATGAAGCCCGTTCGGCCCCATCAGCCCAAAACCCCGCAATCCGCCGCTGTCATCCCGCCTACCATGTCTGTCATCCCGCGGCTTGACCGCGGGATCCAGTCAGTTGTGCGTTCTGCGAATGGGATAGTTGAACTGGATTCCGGCTTTCGCCGAAATGACACAGGGTTAGTTATTCTTACAAGGGCCCACTACAACAAGCCTGTGGTCCGTTCTGTGCTTTCAGGTTTTCTAATTTATCAGCTCTGCGAACCTGGTCGGCGTACAGTTTTTATCGATATGCTGAATCGCCTGTTTGAAGTCTTTCAGGTTAAAGTTGTAGCTCCATTGAGACACGGGCTTTTCCAGCTGGAATATCGGGAAGCGGGCAACGATATCTATACTTTCCGCAGTCGAAATCAAATCGGTTTCATGCAACATATTGACATTAAACTGTTTCAGGTTAACCGCGGAACCTTCACCCAGGGTTTCCCACTTCTTTCTGAGCGTATCTCCGTCGCCCAGGGTGGGGCTGAATAGACTGTCTTCATCTACGGTTTGCAGCGCCTCGGCCTGGATACCCATGCGTTCATCGGTAGCCAATGGCAAATCCACGCCGGTAAACAAGGAGTAATTCTTGGAGATCAGAATGGGGGCTTCTGCATCGATAGCGCTATTGCTCTTATCGGCCTTGTACAGCATCAATTTGCACTGGTAGATCAATTGCCCGAGTTTGCTCAAGCGGCGCTGATCCATATTTTTCAGTCCGCGCAGCGAATTGTTGGTTTCAGAAACCAGTGCAACCAGTGTCAGGGTCGCGACACCCGTATCGGTCGGCTGGTAATTGTAGGATACCTTTGCGGCACCGATGCTGAGGGTCTTGACTTCTTCGGCGGCAAATACAGGCGAAATCGACAATACAAACAAAAGGGCTATCAAAGTGTTAGTCAATTTCATAACGCTGCACCTGTCCTTACCGATCAACCGTAATTTATCCTGTGAAATCACCACAGGCCGTGGTTATTTGAGTAATTATCGCGACAGTATACCATTAAGCGGTCTTGCCGGGATTTGTTGACCCCTGATTGCGATTGAACGCTTGTAACGGTCTGCAGAATGAATTAGGTTAACTGACACGATTTTTTTGCTAAATCGTTGATAAACAGGGGATATTTTCATGACAAAGCCAACTATTCTGATCACTGGTGCCAATCGTGGTATCGGTCTGGAGTTAAGCCAACAGTTTGCCGAGGATGGATGGCAGGTGCTCGCCTGTTGCAGAAACCCGGACGATGCCGGGCAATTGCAGGCGCTAAACGAACGAGGCCTGACCGTTGAATTACATGCCCTGGATGTCACTGATTACGAGCAGATGGCGACCCTGGCAGAACAGCTTGCCAACCAACCGATTGATATATTGTTAAGTAATGCAGGCATCTATGGTTCGAAAGGTACTGGTTTTGGCCAGGTCGATGCGCAAGAATGGCGGCAGGTACTTGAAGTCAATACGATTGCACCGCTGATGCTGGTACAGGCATTCGTCGAGCAGGTGGCAGCCGGTCAGCAAAAACTGGTGGCTGTGATCAGCAGCAAAGTAGGTAGCATTGCCGACAACAGCAGTGGCGGCAGCTACGTTTATCGCAGTTCCAAGACCGCGGTAAACCAGGTCGTCAAAAGTCTTTCCATTGACCTGGCCGACCGTGGCATTAGCGTCATAAGCCTGCACCCGGGTTGGGTTCAAACGGAAATGGGTGGCCCCAACGCGGAAATCGGCACGGATGAAAGTGTATCCGGCCTGAAAAATATTCTTCAATCCGCGGGGCGCGCGCAGAGCGGGCAGTTCATCGAGTTTAACGGTGACAGCATTCCATGGTGAAAACCGGTCGTAGAATCCCGCAAAGGTATTTTCGCGCCGGGATCCACCAATTGACGGGCGACCGCGAATCCAACCTGGCCTGCCCCCTATATTAGCAGGTCAATACGTGGCTTCGCGTCTGGCGGGTCGGTCTCGATGTGCGACCGACAGCCAACCAGGCGGCTGGCAGGAACCTGATGCTGTTCGACCAGGTAGTCCTTGATTCCGGCTGCGCGTAAATCGGCGAGCTCGATGAGCGTCTGTTCGTCCATCGCTGGAGATCCTTCAGACGGCTGTCCGGCGGCTATATCGCCAGCCGCAGTCTGATCCTGTTGATCCTGTTGATCCTGTTGATCCTGTTGATCCTGTTGATCCTGTTGATCCTGTTGATCCTGTTGATCCTGTTGATCCTGTTGAT
>JBATHL010000569.1:0-6433 GCA_049666745.1 Gammaproteobacteria bacterium | reverse complement strand
GAGGGTGAAATACTGGCCTTGCTCGGCCCCAACGGCGCTGGCAAAACCACGCTTATCTCGATTATCTGTGGCATCGTCTCGGCTAGCTCGGGCTCGGTAACAGTGGCCGGTCACGATATCGTTACCGACTATCGCGTAACCCGCAATCTGATCGGCCTGGTACCACAGGAGTTAACCCTGGGCGCCTTCGATACCGTCTGGAATACGGTTAATTTCAGCCGCGGTCTATTCGGTAAGAAATCCAACCCTGCCTATCTCGAGCAATTGCTCAGAGACCTGTCCCTGTGGGACAAGAAGAACAACGAGTTGCGGCAACTCTCGGGTGGGATGAAGCGACGAGTGCTAATAGCCAAGGCGCTGTCGCACGAGCCACGTATCCTGTTTCTGGATGAACCCACCGCAGGTGTCGACGTCGAATTACGCCAGGACATGTGGAAGATGGTGCGCCGGCTGAACGATTCGGGGGTAACTATCATCCTGACCACGCACTATATAGAAGAAGCCGAGGAAATAGCCGATCGAGTCGGTATTATCGACCAGGGAGAATTATTGCTGGTTGATGACAAGCAATGCCTGATGCAAAAACTGGGTAAGAAGCAGCTACTGATCGAGCTCAAGCAGTCGATTGACAAGATTCCGGCGGGACTGGAGTCTTTTAACCTGGAGTCTTCCGCAGATGGCAACCAGCTGACCTATACCTATGATCCCGATGTCGAAAGAACCGGGATCACCGCTTTGTTAAAGAGTCTGAACGAAGTCGGGATCGTGCTAAAGGATCTGCAAACCAGCCAGAGTTCCCTCGAAGAGATTTTTGTAAGATTGGTAAACACACGATGATTAACTATCAGGCCATCAGGGTCATCTACAAATTCGAGATGCTGCGAGCCTGGCACACCTTGCTGCAAACGATCGCGTCGCCGGTTATATCAACTTCGCTGTACTTCGTTGTGTTCGGTGCCGCCATCGGCTCCCGCATCGAAGAGATCGAAGGGGTGTCTTATGCCGTGTTCATCGTTCCGGGGCTGGTCATGTTGTCCCTGTTGACGCAAAGCATTGCCAATGCTTCGTTCGGGATCTTCTTTCCCAAGTTTACCGGTAGCATTTACGAGGTCATGTCGGCACCGATATCCTTTTTCGAAATAGTGGTCGGTTATGTCGGCGCAGCGGCGTCGAAATCGTTGATCCTGGGCACCATAATCCTGTTGACCGCGAACCTGTTCGTTGATTTGCATATCGCCCATCCATTTATCATGGTGCTGTTTTTGGTGCTGACATGCATTTCTTTCGCTCTGTTTGGTTTCATTATTGGACTATGGGCGACCAATTTCGAAAAGCTGCAATTGATACCGATGCTGGTGATTACGCCGTTGGTTTTTCTCGGCGGCAGTTTTTATTCGGTTAACATGCTGCCGCCTGCCTGGCAAACAGTGACCCTGTTTAATCCGGTGTTATACCTGATCAGTGGATTTCGCTGGAGTTTCTTCGAGGTGGCAGATGTCAGTGTCGGTGTCAGTCTGGCAATGGTTTGCCTGTTTTTGCTTGCCTGCCTGGTACTGGTATGGTGGATGTTTAAAACCGGTTACCGGTTGAAGCAGTAACTGTTTGGCTGGCCAGGATATGGTTATCGAAGGATTGTTTTGATCTCGGTCGCTGTGCTTGCCAGAGGGAACCGGCAAATAGGGTTTTCGGGACCGGAATTAAAAAGCCGGTGTGGATCAAACGATCCACACCGGTAGAGCAAGTTTCTATTTCTGCCAGAAGTACTTGTTTGCTTCCACTTTGACGTCGAAGGGGGTCAGACCGATATCGTTAAGCATATGGTCGCTCATTCTCGCCAGCATGCGTCGGTCATTCGAGCGACGTACCCAGGTACGGGTCATGTTGACTGCTTTAGTTGAGAAACCTTCGACGCGTTCGATCACTGCAAAGGTCTTTGCCGCGATGTCCATATCATCGATGAGGTGGAATTGTTTCGCTTTCAAAGTGCTCATGGTGTTGCTCCTGTTATAAGGCTGTCAGGGGTTAAAATCTGGCAGCGGTGTTAAGTTAATGCTGGGTATTATAGGTAGCAACGGCAATAGTAACAGATTCAGTTTAATTGAAATTATTACATAACAATTTTGCGTAACAGATTTCTCCCGATTTGGCTTTTGAGAAATAGTTCACGAGAAATTTGTGCGCTGCGTCACAGGCTTACTTTGACGGTTTCGAAAAGACTTTTACAAGATCCGATAAATTACTGAATTAATAGAAGAATTTCAGATGAGTCCAGTAGTGTAAAAAGCCAGCCTGAAAGGCCCAAAAGTATACTTTTTTGGGCTTTCAGCAAGAAATTCTGACTTTATTCTAAACTGTACTGGTAGGTCAGTTTTTGGTTATATTTTGAGTATCGTGGATCCGGTCGTTTCACGGGCTTCGAGTTGGCGATGGGCCTCGGCGCAATCCGCCAGCGGCATGGTTTGATTGACGCTAACCTGAACCTGTCCACTACCGACGACGTCAAGCAGGCGCTCGGCGCCTTCGTCCAGCAACGCCCGGGTTGAGATGTGCGTGGCCAGCGTAGGGCGCGTGACATACAGCGACCCCTTGCCCGCCAGAATGCCCGGGTTGAAGGCTTCGACCGGACCACTCGCGTTACCATAAGTTGCGAGTACCCCGAACGGGCGTAACGAATCCAGCGAAGCGTCGAAGGTAGCTTTACCTATCGAATCATATGCCACCGCCGCGCCGACGCCATCGGTAAGTTCGCGAACCCGGCTGGCGATATCTTCATCCCGGTAGAGAATTGTGTGGTGACAGCCATTGTCCCTGGCGAGTTGGGCCTTTTCCTGCGAGCCAACACAACCGATTACGTTAGCGCCCAACAGGTTAGCCCATTGACATAGAATCAGGCCGACTCCACCTGCGGCGGCGTAGACGAGGATACTGTCGCCCGCTTTTACCGGGTAGGTTCTGAACAACAGGTAGTGCGCGGTGAGCCCTTTGAGCATCATCGCTGCGGCGGTTTCATCGTTGATTGAATCGGGTAGGGAAACCAGCTTACTCGCATCGATCAGGCGCGCTTCAGCATAGGCGCCAAGATTCATCGGATAGGCAACCCGGTCTCCGGCAGCAAGATCATCAACGCCTTCACCGACCGTGTCGATCACGCCGACGCCTTCCATACCCAGCACCGCGGGCAGCTCACCGACCGGGTACATCCCGCTGCGGCCATAAACGTCAATGTAGTTCAGACCACAGGCTGACTGTTGCAGACGAACCTGACCGGGGCCGGGATCACCAACTTCTATATCTTCCCATTTAAGCACTTCGGGGCCGCCGGTTGCATGAATTCGAATTGCCTTGGTCATTTTGCTTTACTCATATTTAGTTAATCAGGGGGAACACACGACCTTGCCCGAAACCAGTTCCCGGATCAAGCGGTTGCTGGTTTAAAACGCAACGACAGGATTACTACTGCGATTACCAGGATAACCCCGCTGAGCTGAACGTTGCTAAGGGTTTCGTTCAACACCAGTTGCGCCAGCAATATCGATACCACTGGTTCCAGGTTCAGCAGAAAGGCGGCGCGGGCGGCGGGTAGGCGCGCCAGGGCTTCGAACTGGCTGAGGATAGCGACCAGGTAAAAGACTGTCGCCAGGCTTAAGGCCACGGTCCCCGCAGACGCAGCAGGTAATGTGAGCTTGTCGATCATCATTGGCAGTATGAGCAGTAAACCGAGTGCATTTATCCAGAAGGTCATCAGTAGCGGAGACATCGACGGCGCTACCCGGGCACCACAGATAAAAGTGAAGGCGGCGCCACAACTGGCCAACGCCGCAAACAGTATGCCATTGACATTGATCGTCATTTCAGCGCCGGACAGTGCCATGTAAAGACCGATAAAAGCGGCGCAGAACAATGTAATCAACCCGGGCGACGGCTTTAAATGACGCGTAAAAATCGAGTACGCCAGCACCAGCAGCGGGTAAAAGTAGAGAATCAATACTGCCAGGCTGACCGAAATGGTTTCCACTGCCATCAGGTAGCAGATCATCGCCCCCGACCAGACAATACCTAGTGCTGTCAACGCGATGCGGTTGTTGGCGGCTACCCTGAAACTGTCTCGTTTAATCAGCAATAGTAAGCCGAACACCAGCGTCGACACTGCAAAACGTGCCAGCATCAGGGTCAGCGCGTTACCGCCGTCGGTGTAAAAGATCTTCGCCTGGGTGGTAATTGCGCCGAGGCCGCAGGCGGTGATCAGGGCGAAGATCATGCCGCTGTTACGTTTGGATAGATTGAACATAGCGCAGGCACTATAGCTGCACAGTTTCCAGCTTGCCAGACGCAATGCAATTGGATATGTTGCCGCCTTTAGAAAATCCCGGATAAAGATGATGGCGACTTTGCAACTACCCGATTCCCTGGTCAGTGTAGCCTGGCTGCGGGAGCACCTGAAGCACGATGATCTGATTATTTTCGATGCCAGCTGGCATATGCCGGCTACCGGCCGCGATGGGCTCAGGGAGTGGCAGCAGGAGCATATACCCGGGGCAAGATTTTTCGATTTCGATGGCAAGATCTGTGCGCCGGACTCTGATTTGCCCCATATGATGCCGAACGCCGAACTGTTTACCCGTGAGCTTCAGTTGCTGGGGTTGAAGCAGGACAGTGTCGTCGTTGTCTACGACACGATGGGTATGTTTTCGAGTCCGCGTGCCTGGTGGATGCTGCGCGCGATGGGTTGCGATAAGGTGGCCTTACTCGATGGTGGCCTGGTGGCCTGGGACGAGGCTGAATACCCGGTCGAAAGCCTTGCTGAGGTGCCCGTGTATCCTCCTGGCGATTTCATCGCCACGATGGATCGAACTTCGATTGCCGATGCCGCTGCGGTTTCAGCCGCACTCGCCGACGCTTCGGCTTGTGTGCTCGATGCTCGTCCCGAGCCACGCTTCCGTGGCACGGCAGAGGAACCGCGTCCCGGCTTGCGTCGCGGCCATATGCCGGGAGCGCTGAATTTACCGTTTGCGGATGTATTCAAACACGGGGTGCTGAAACCCAGGCATGAACTGCAGGAAATTATCGCGCCGTTGATTGCTGACAGCGAGCGTACCATTTGCAGCTGTGGTTCAGGTGTTACTGCCTGCGTAATCGCCTTCGCGGCAGAACATATCGGTTATAAGAACGTCGCAATTTACGACGCTTCCTGGTGTGAATGGGGATTGCCCGGCGAGTTGCCGGTGGTCAAAGACTAGATCACTTCCGCTAGCAGGCTGATATCGTCGATGACGATATCAGCGATGCCTGCGAGATCGCTACGCGTGCTGGTGCCGGTTAAAACGCCGACACATAGGCCGGCGTTCGCGTTTCTGCCCATTTCGATATCATGACGGTTGTCTCCGACTACTACTACGGACTCCACGGCCAGTGCCATCTGTTCACAAAAAGCGAGTACCATGCCGGCCTCCGGTTTGACACCGTGGCCACTGTCGTAGCCGGCAAGAAAATCGAATTCATGCAGCACATCGAAGGCTTGCAGGGTATTAATGATGCCCTGGTGACTGTCTGCTGTTGCGACACCGAGTTTCCTGCCGGACTGCTTCAACTGTCTTAGCGTGTTGGCAAGCTGCTTGACCGGAGTCGCCTGTATGGCCCCCTGGTCGTGAAAAATCCTGTGCAGTTGCCTGCTGATCGTTTCAACCTGCTCCGGCTTATCAATTTGCACAGCCCATGCATTGGCTATCTGCTGATTGTTACCAGCCGCGAGCAGGCTGCCGCCAATAAACCTGTTTTTACTGCGGTCAAAGCCGTGTTGTGTGAGCAGTGATTCAGCAAGTTCGGCGTCGCCTTCGGCAAACTCCTGCGCGGCGTAAAGATAAATAGGTAGCCAGGTCTGGTTAAAGTCGAGCAAGGTGCCGTCCTTGTCGAAAACAATACCCTGGTATTTCATGAATCGGCTTCGAGTGCCCGTAAACTGCTATAGAGGCCATCTAAATCGCTGTAAGCACCCTGTAAGTGCCGGCTACCTTCTGCTGAATAGGCCCTGCGTGCATGCAAAATGCGCGTGTTGTCGAACAACATGAGCTCGCCCGGTTGTAGCTTGAACACGATTTGCAATGCCTCGCGCTCGAGGATTTCGGCGTAGTGGCGGTAGGCTGCGTAGAACGGCCGAATTACCGCGGGTGGCAAATTTATGGTATCGATGGAGCGATTATTGAAGCGCACCTTGACCACAGTGCCGAGGTCGTTGGTCTCGATAAATGGAACCCTGGAGCGCAAATCGGTTGATTCGTCACGAAACCGAAAATTGATCCAGTTCTGACTTAGCAACGCAAAGTGCTCCGGGTTTTCGTCGCGCAGTATTCTTGCCGCCATGAAGCCATCCTGCAAAATCGATTCACCCCCGGCGGTTGACGATTCAAGGCAATGCAGTAACTGTAAACCCGGCACA
>JBATHL010000568.1:0-2106 GCA_049666745.1 Gammaproteobacteria bacterium | reverse complement strand
CAAGCTGTAACTCCGCCTGTGTGACTCCGATAGCCAGCTCTGCATCGGGCCTGGCTTCATGCGCCGCCTTGAGATACGAGTCACGCGCATCATGCTTGCCCTGCAGCTGCGCCGCACGCGCCGCGGCAAGGTAATGCACCAGCGGGCTATCACTGTAATCAACGAGGCGTACGAGGTGGTTTTCAGCCTGCTCGAAACGACCTTCTGCAAGATCGATCAAGCCCTGGTTGAGCTGACGCCGCGCCTTGCCAAAGCGACGGTCTTGCGACAGGCGACGCATGCCGCGAGGCAAGCGCCACAGACCGCGCAACAACCTGACGCAGTAGTAAAACGCGACCACGATCACGATCAGGGCGACCAGCGCAAACGCGAGCGTGGTTTCGACCGTGTAATCGCGGTAACGCAACATTACCAGGCCGGGGTCGTCACGCACCAGCAGGACCGCGCCGAGCCCGACAATCCCCAGCAACAACAGTAAGAGCAATAGTTTGACGATGAACTTAACCATTACCTGGCTCCGTGGTTGCCGGTTCGGGCTCTATGGTTGCCGGTTCGGGCTCCGTCGATGGCGCATTCTCACGCAGGCTGAGGATGCGCTGCAATTCACGCAGCGAACCGTTGATATCCGGCTTTTCAGGCTTGAGCACCATTTTCTGCAGGTCTTGCAGCTGCGTCATGAAATCATGGTTAGCCGCGTTATCAAGATCATAGAACTCGCGAAACAGGCGCAGGCTCTGTTCGAGCAGCAACTGGTACTGACCCGCATCACGCTCCAGCACGGCCCAGCGCGCCAACTTGAGATTGTCTTCCAGGCTAGCGCCGACATCGACACTATTGGCCTCGATTTCGCTGGGCTTAGTCGCCTCGTTACGCACCTTGACCAGCGAATTGATAAAAGCGGTGAAGCGCTCCAGCCAGTCCTGCGATACCTCGACCTCGGCTGGCGCCGCTTCGGTTGCATCGACGCGAACCACGAACCCGGGTTTAAGCACACGCACCTGCCTGCCCAGCTGCGCCAGGATTAGCGTCATGCCAACCAGGTCGGCGCGTTTGCGGGTTTTCAATTCGGCGATTTCCTGGCTGATCATGACCCGCACCGGTAACAGGCCGGGGTCTCCAGTCAGTCCAATCTTGTCACTTGCCGCCTGCAGCGTTATCGCGGCGCCCTCGAAGTCATCCTGCAGAATCAACTTGTGCTGCGCCACGCGCATCAGGTATTCGACTTCGGCCAGTTGCCAGTCGTTCTTGTCGCGCCCGAACAGTTCATAGAGTTTTTCGCTCGAGTCGCGCAATCCCTCCTGTTTGAGACTGAGCTCATCGATTGTTTTACCCATATTGTCGATATCGCCCTTCAACGGAGCGAGACTCGCGTCGAGCCGTGCATTGGCGGCTTTGCTCGCGAGCTGTTGTTCCAGCCCGGCGATGGTCGCATCGATGGTCGCGGTGTAGTCGCGCGCAACCTGCTGCTGTTGCCACCAGTAATAACCTCCGGCACCGGCGAGGGCGAGAATCAGCAGAAAATTGAACAGGCTGAACCAGGAGCGGCGCGGTTTTGACGACACTTCCGGTTCCGGTTCCGGTATTTTTTTCGGCAAGGGCTCAGATTCTGCTGTAGAAACAGATTCGGTCTCGGTCTCGGTGGTCGCGGTGATAACCAGCTCGGCATCAGCAGCGGCAGCGGCGTCACCGAGTTGCACCGGGTCCGGATCGGTGGATCGACCTCCGGTACCAGCTTCCTCATCGCTGGATAACTCCCCGGTCTCCACTTCCCTGTCGCCGGATATTTCCCCGCTATCCGTTTCCTCGTCGGCAGGCAAAGCCCTGGTATCGGCTGCTTTGTCGCTGGATGAGTCCTTGTCGCTGGATGAATCGTGTTTGCTCATATGTTGGTCATGGTTTACAGCTGATCGGCCCAGGCGCAAATCGCCTGCTGGATTCCTTTGTCGCTCGCGCTGCGCGCGATAATGATGGGAGCATTATGTCCCAGTTTCAACGCCGATTCACGCATTCTTTCGCTGATCAAAAGCCAGGGGATCCGGCGTAAATGCTCTGCCGCCGCGCAATCAACCAGCTTCATCAGGTTATGCATGCCCTCATTGCTGGTCA
>JBATHL010000567.1:0-1565 GCA_049666745.1 Gammaproteobacteria bacterium | reverse complement strand
ACGTTTAGTTCTTTCGGCACTTCGATAGGAGGTGTCATAGGGGGAATAGCAGATAATGCGCTCGACATTATCCCTGACGGTGGCGTCCTGGGCCTTGGCACCATCGATGATGATGGCCTCAGTGTTGCGGTGTTTATTCGAGCTCTCCAGGGCGATGGCGAAACCAATCTGTTGTCGACGCCATCGCTGGTGACGCTGGATAACCAGGAAGCCGAAATCATCGTCGGTCAGAATGTGCCGTTTGTAACCGGCCAGTCCACCGGTGCCAGTTCCGGCACGGAAAATCCTTTTCAGACCATTGAACGCCAGGACATCGGTATCACTCTTAAGGTCAAGCCACAAATTAATGAAGGCGACGCGATTTCGATGGAGCTCTATCAGGAAGTTTCAGACATCCAGGCCAGCTCGGAAGGGGCGGTCGATATCGTTACGACCAAACGCGCGATCACCACCACGGTGCAGCTCGAAGACGGTGAGTTGCTGGTGCTTGGTGGATTGATTAGTGACCGCTTGATCGACATCAAACAAAAAGTCCCCTTTCTGGGCGACCTGCCGATTATTGGTGCCCTGTTTCGTGCCAACAGCGTGGAAAAGGGTAAACAGAACCTGATGATTTTTCTCCGCGCGACTATTATCAAAGATCCCAGGAAAGCCCGTGTATTAAGCTCCAGGAAATACAACTTCTTACGTAACCTGCAACTGGAAAATCTGGGTGACGATCAGCTCGGGACTGAACTGAACCCGCAGTAGTATCAGAAAATTCCTACAAATCTTTTCGCAGTTTACGCTATGCATTCTTCGATAGTCCGGTTAAGTTTTGTTGTGCAACTTGATTGCACGAAAGCAACAAACCAAAACCGACAAGGAGAATGTCATGCAGGCAAAAGGAATTGCCCATTTAGGGCTAGTATTATCACTCAGTTTATTTTCTAGCCTCAGCCATGCTGTGACGGTCAGCGATTTGCTGATCAGCGAAGTCATGGCCAACCCGGCCGCGTTATCGGATACGCGTGGCGAATGGTTCGAACTGTACAATCCGACCACCGAAGCCATCAATCTTCATGAGATTACCATCGGCGACGATGGTAATGACCGCCACCGCATCGAAAGCGATTTATTGATTTTGCCGGGTGAATATCTAACCCTGGCGCGTTACCTCGACCCCGGCTTTAATCCGGATTACGTCTATGATGATTTCACACTCGGTAACAGCGACGATGAAATCGTGTTCAGCGACGAGGTATCGGAATTGTTACGACTCGAATACGGCAGCGACTTCGACGCGGCAGGACGCTCGCGCGAACTGGTCGGATTACCAATGATCGAAGCGAACTACGACCTGACGCTGGCGTCACTCACCTACGGCCTCGGCGACATCGGCACACCAGGTGCCGCCGGCAGCACCAGTTTCGCACCGTCGGCGGTCCCGATACCCGCCGCAGCCTGGCTGTTCATCAGCGGCCTGCTGGCCCTGTTCTCGCTGTCCTCAAGGTCATCCCCGCGATCTTTCCCGTCATCCCCGAATTTTCTTTCGTCATCCCCGCGAAAGCGGGGATCTCACAATC
>JBATHL010000566.1:0-8981 GCA_049666745.1 Gammaproteobacteria bacterium | reverse complement strand
GGGGTCAGAGCACGGTTTTCGGTACTGTCCGAGCGAAGGTTGAATTGTATGGCGAAAAGCGTGGTCCGACCCCGAGGATTCAGGACTGGGAAAGTCGGGGTCAGACCAGATTTTTCTCCAGTACTTTCCTTTATCTACTCCGTTGTTACAGAAAAATCTGCTCTGACCCCCTCGAAGCCTCCTCACGGATTATTAAGCCATTCATAGGGTCCGAAAGGATCGGGGCGAAAGTAACAGATCATGCGCCCATCGGCGCCGGCAACCGCATGATCGCGCCAGGCAGCCATGCCGTGCAACACCAGTCGATGAGCGAGAAACGCCTCGCCGGGCCGGGCATGGATTTCGCTGCGCTCGCAGGTGGCGAATACCTGTTCGCGGGCTGCGTGGTAAACCTCGGTCACATCCTGTTCCCCCCATTGTTCGGGTGGGATGTCCGCGAACCGCTGCGCGAACGCGTTGCGCATAATTTCGTGCGAACCCTCCCATACCACGAAAGGTGACGCGTTGGCGTCAAACTCGACCATCGGGATACCGAGAATAAAACCATGGTACTCGCGCAAATGGCGCCGCCGTTCGGGACCTTCAGGCAACAAGCCATCGACATGCGCGGCGTCGCGCTCACGCCGGTAACGCGCCTTCGCGGGGGATTCGCCCGCCATCGGTTGCGGGTAACCGGGATAACAAACCGAAACCTGGGCCCGATCCCAGGCAAAATTTTCAAGTTTCAACTGGCCCGCTATGAAATCAATCGCCTTGCCGCGCAAGGGCCCGCTATCAGCAATAGCGCCCTGTGGGTCGTTGGGCAACGCGTTGACGCCGGCAAACCAGGTTTTCTGATAACGCAGCCACTTTGCCTGCCGCGGATCCTGCAGAGTAGTGCGTGCCGACGCCAGGCTTGTATTTACCCAACTGAACAATATCGGGTCATAGGCAAACCGACACCAGCCCCGGGTAAAGAAATGCTTCGCCTGATTGCGCATAGTGATGTCGATGCTATCATGCCGCGATCGATACTCGGAATATCCCGCTCCATGAACGAAACTGTCGCAGACCGTATCACCGCGCTGTCCTGCTGGAACACAAATATCGACATCGAACCGTTAAGCGGCGGTATGACCAATCTCAATTTCAAGGTTACCGCTGGCGACGATCAGTTCGTGGTGCGCTTCGGTGAAGACGACCCGGTTCACCTGATTTCCCGCGCGAATGAAGTGGCGAGCAGTCAGGCCGCTTTCAAGGTTGGCGTTAGTCCGGAACTGGTACATCACGAAGCAGGTATCCTGGTAACCCGGTTTATCGAAGGCAGGGTATTTGCCGAAGCCGACGTGCGGGTCGACGCCAATCTGCAGCGTATCCTCGAATTATTGCGACGCTTCCATCACGAGGTACCGAAACAGTTCAATGGCATAGCGGTAATGTTCTGGGTATTCCAGGTGTTACGCCACTACCAGAACCTGCTCACGCAGGGTGGCAGCGCTCACGCGGGGCGCCTGCCCGAACTGGCAAGGATATCCCTCGAGCTCGAGGCCGCGGTAGGCCCGGTCGAAATCGTGTTTGCTCATAACGACCTGTTGCCCGCTAATTTCATCGATGACGGCGACAGGATCTGGCTCATCGATTTTGACTACGCCGGCTTCAATAGCCCGTTATTCGATCTATCAAATCTGGCATCGAATAATGAACTTGACGCTGCGCAGGAACTGCTTATGCTGCAACGGTATTTCGGCGCAGATCCCGACCCGGCAAAACTTGCGAGCTATCACGCGATGAAATGCGCGTCACTACTGCGCGAAACCATGTGGTCGATGGTGTCGGAACTTTATTCGAAGATCGATATGGATTTCGCCGATTACACGGACAAAAACCTGGCGCGTTTTGAATCGGTTTATGCCGAGTATAGAAACAACTACCATTAAAAAAATTCCAGCGGAACACTATTATGATACTCGACATTGACTTTGTCAGATCGCAATTCGGTCAACTGAACGACGACCCCGAATTCGTGTTTGCCTGTAACGCCGGCGGCAGCTATGTCTGCAACCAGGTCAACCAGGTACTCGAGCACTACAATCATCATACGCGGGTGCAACCCTATTCGCGTTTTACGCCATCAGCCGAAGCAGGCGCAGCGATGGATCGAGCGCATGACAGCTGGGCAGAGGCATTGAACATCAGCCGTTCCGAGCTGACCATCGGCCCTTCTACTTCGATTAATACCTATGTCATGGCGCAGGCCATCGGCGAGCTGTGGAAACCCGGCGACGAAATCATCGTTACCAACCAGGACCATGAAGCCAACAGCGGCGTCTGGCGCCGCAAAGCCCACGAAAAAGGCGTCACACTCCGGCAATGGGAAGTGGACATCGAAACCGGCCTGTTAGATATCGAAGGACTGCTTCCGTTGCTGCGCGAAAATACCCGCTGGGTATTCTTCACGCATTGCTCGAACATCGTCGGCACGGTTAATCCGGTTGCCGAAATCGTCAAAACCATCAAACTCGGCAGCAATGCACGCGTGTTCATCGATGCAGTCGCCTACGCCCCGCATCATATAGTCGATCTGAAAGCGCTGGGCGTCGATGCCTATACGTTCAGCCTTTACAAGGTTTTTGGTCCGCATCAAAGCCCGCTCTATGTCAGTTCGGACGTCCACGGTGATATGACATCGCAGGCCCATTATTTTAATGCCGGAAATCCAGCCAAGGATTTCAATCCTGCGGGACCGCAGCATGCGCAGGTCGCCGGTTGCGCCGGTGTGCTGGATTATTTCGATGACCTGCATCGGCATCATTTTGGCGATACCGAAAAATCACGTAACCATCGGCTCGATGATATCCACCAACTAATACTGCAGCATGAAAATGAACTGGCAGCACCGTTACTGGAATTTCTGCATCAGCACAAGGACCTGCACCTGCTCGGCAAAACTCACACCAATGACAACGATCGCGCACCGACCATCGCCTTCAAACCCCTCCGGCAAAGCTCGGCATCATTGACCCGCAAGCTACAGGATGCGGGAATTGGCAGCGAGCATGGCAACTTTTACGCGCACCGACTGATCAGCGACCTCGGTATCGACCCGGAGGACGGCGTTGTGCGGCTATCGCTGGTGCATTACGGGAACCAAAATGACGTGAGCCGGATTTTACAGGCGCTTGATGCGGCGCTGGATTAAACCGGTGATGACGACTCGGCGGCCAGCATCTTGCGCCGGCGCGCAGCCATCGCTTCGCGGTGCGTGAGGTAACTAATCGCGGCCACTATGATCGACGCACCGACTATAACCCAGCTATCTGGAACTTCGTCGAACAACCAGTAACCAAAAATTATCGCCCACACCAGCTGTAAAAAAGAGAGCGGCTGGGTAATCGTCAGTGGTGCATAGGCAATCGCACGCGTAATCGCATAATGCCCGGCAGTGGCAAAAACCGCGACCAGGGCCAGCCAGCTGACCTCCAGCAGCGTCGGTTCACGCCAGTAGTAGATGGCGCCGGGCAACAGGGTAAGCGTACAGAAAATAGTCAGCATCACCAGGATCTCGCCCGAGCTCGCGCTCTGCGTCATATGTTTGGTAAACAGAAAAGAGCCCGCGAAACAAAATGCCGCTATCAACTGCGCCAGCGAGCCGGCCTCGATAGTTTGAAAGCCGGGTCGCAGGATGATCAAGGTGCCGACAAAACCGGCCAGGATCGCCATCATGCGACGCGTTTTGACCTGTTCCCGAAATATCAAAATTGCACCCAGCGCTGTGAAAACCGGGGTCGAGAAGCCGATCGCGGTAACTTCCGATAATGGAATTCGCGCCATCGCGAAAAACCATAACATGACCGCGATACCGTGCAGGATGCCACGCAAGAAGTAGAGCCTGAACCTGTCTGGCCTGATGCCCCGCCAGTGCAGCCGCCAAATCATGGGCAGCAACAGCAACACGCCGATCAGGTAGCGAATAAAAGCCGCCTCGACCGCCGGCATATCGGAGCCGAGATAGCGTACCAGTACGGTCACGGCGACAAACAGCAGCCCCCCGGCTACCATCCATAGACAGCCCAGTAAATTCGATTGTTGCTGCATGCGCCCGATTGGAACATTATCGTCCGGCACAATGCAACCGTGACAACCGATTTAGACGTTGCCGGCAATCCTGGTGCTAAGCGGGTTTCCCAAGCCTGAAAATTCCGGCACAGAATGCTGACAATATTGCGATCACGGCGGCAAATAGCATGGCCAGTTCGTAGCCCCCGCGCAGATCGTAAATTAATCCTGCGCTCCAGGGTGCGACCAGTCCGGCAAAACCCCAGGCGATAAATACCCGGCCGTAAGCTTGTGGGCCTCGTGCCGCGAAATAATTTGATATCGCTACCGGGTAGATGGCAATTATCGAACCATAAGAAAATCCGACCAGGGAAAGCAATATCACCGCGACTAATGCGCTTTCTGTGGCGCCGATACCGAGCAGCGCAAACGCCGACAGCAATGGTAACCCGATCAGGAAACGACTCGCCGGCCAGCGATCGACCAGCCATCCGGCGAGAAATCCGCCAAGCGCACTGCCGATTCCGATGGCTATCGCCGCCAGGGTAGCGAGCTCGGAACTGGCAGCCTTGGACAAGGCAATACCGGCCGCATGCCCGATCGCCATCAGCCCCGCAAATACGCTGGTCATATATGCGATCCAGAACTGGATGACTTTGCGTTGACTTTTGCCCGGCCGCTCCTGGTTATCGTCAAAATACGCTTCACCATAGCTGGCACGGGCCAAACGCAGCATGATTGCGGCGACGGTTCCACAGCCGATAATAGCAATGGCAAGCGAAAGCAATGCCGACTCTACCGATACCAGCGCAATGCGCCAGGCAAATAACTTGGCGAAAACAATCGAGCCCACGGCATAGGACGCGGTGACCGCGCCCATCGCGAATCCCTTGATTTCAGGCATCACCCGTCCAACCAGTTGCAGGCTGAAGCCGTAGCCGACACCGTTACAAAAACCGAACGCCAGGCTATAACCGGCAAAGAGCGCCCACCAACTCAGTGAGCTCGCTGCCAGCAGAAGCCCCGCGGCGGCGATTAAACAGGTAATAAAGATTAGCCACCAGGTGGCTAGCAAATTATAAAACCGATACCCGAGTAACACGGCCAGCGTAATTGCAACCAGGGCAAAGGAATAGATTAAACTGATTTCAGAGCGCGGCAGCCCGAGCAATGCTTCAAAAGATACGATAAATACCGAAAATGCGTGCACCGAACCGAGCACGAAAGTGACCAGCATCGAGGCCAGCAGTGTCAGCGATTTGTTACTCAACGGCGGCAGCTTCGATCGATCTACAGGATGAATTGCGTTTTTGTCGGCGCATGAAGATAAACAGACCACTCGCGGCGATAATTGCGCCCCCGATCCAGGTCGTCAATACCGGCACTTCGCCCCAGAAAACAAAACCCACGATAGCGGCAAAAACCATCGCCAGATATTCGAACGGCGCCAGCAGGCTCGCTTCGGCATAGCGAAATGAGACTGTTAACAGCCATTGTTGCATTCCGCAGCCAATTCCAAATCCCAGGAAAAGCCACAGATCGGCACCGCGTGGGATCAGCCATCCCGACCATAGCACCCAGGCCAGGCAGACCAGGCTACCGAGACTATTGTAGTAAATTCCGATGCTGACCGACTTCTCGCTGCTACTGAGTTTGCGCAGCCAGATTGCCACCAGCGCCCCGGTTAAAGCCGACCCCGCCGCGGCAATCACCCCGATATCCCAGCCATCGGCCTCGGGTCGGGCGATCAGTAACACCCCGATGAAACCAGCGATAACCGCCAACCAGCGCTGCAGGCCGATGACCTCACCGAGCAGAAAAATGGATAACACGGTAATAAAAATGGGAGCCGCGTAGGCAAGTGCCGTAGCGTCGGCGATCGGGATACGGGTGATTGCGAAGTACAGCAGAGCGAGACTGACAATGCCGCTAATACTGCGAATGGCATGGTCTAAAGGCCTTTGCGTGGCAAGCCCCGCCAACCCGGCCGTCGATAAAAGAATAATCCAGAAAAAACTACTGGCGAACAAATAGCGAAATAACAGTACCTCGCTTAATGGATAGTCACGGTTAACCAGTTCGCGCACCGCGGCGCTGAGTAATGCCATCAGCAACAGGTTGCCGATGAAGGTCCAGATCCCGAGCGCGGGATGGTCGCGATGCTGATTGGTCAAACTCGATGAAAGCGCCATGCGTCGCTTCGACCCGCTGAGATAATGTGGCTATTAAACGCTTATGTTCAGGATCGAATTTTTGCGTAACCCCATTGTTGCACTTCCATATATAAATGTCTTGATCGAAGCAGTTAGTTTCATTTCCTGTCTCCTCATTTGGTTATACGGCAGCGTCGAGATTCCGCTAATCCACACGAATGCCTGTCTGGGCGCGGTGTCGCAACGATTCACGGTGGGTGACATAGAGTCCACAGCTAATGATGATCGCCGCTCCGATCCAGACTTCGGTTGATGGGATATCGAGCCAGACGACATAGCCAATCAGGGTCGCCCATACCAGCGCAGTATACTCAAACGGCGCCAGCGCCGATACGTCCGCACGAGCAAACGCAGCCGCAAAAACAAAATGCGCGACCAGTGCGATCACGGCCATCAGGAATAACTCGCCCAGCACCGTGATGCTGATTGGCACCCACACCCAGGGTAATGCAATCGTTGCGAAGATCCCCATGCCGAGCTGTAATGAAAACACCAGTGAAATCACCGAGTCATGTTTCGACAACTGCTTGCCGGAGATAAATATCATCGAATATATAACCGTCGCGCATAGCACCAGCAGGTAAGAGGCAATGGGGCCGCCACCCTGCGGGTTCATCGCGACGACAACGCCGACAAAACCAATCGCCACGGCACTCCAGCGATGAATCCCGACCTGTTCTTTTAAAAACAGCGCGGATGCCGCGGTCAGCACAAAACTGGAACTGAAAAAAACCACGGTCGCGTCAGCCAGCGGCAATGCTTTCAGGGAAGTGAAAAAAGTGAACGGCGCGAAAAAACCGATAATGCCACGCAGTGCATGTTGCAGAGGTCGTTTGGGAACAAGCTCGCTTAGCTCACCCCTGATAGCGAGAATCAGCAGAATCATCGCCGTAATCATCCAGCTGCGCACAGCGATTACCTGTATCGCCGACATATCCGCGCTGACCAGCCACTTGGCGACCGCATCCATTACTTCGAACAGCAACATTGCCAGCATCATCAGTCCGATGCCGAGCAGGTTATTGGTTTGATAGCGAGCCATTGGGGCGCAACTCCGGGGCGAGGCAAAACGCTGAGCTTATAGGCTGACAGCAATCACGACGAGTTATTTAATGGATCAATCCGGAAACACCCTTACCAACATTCAACCAGGATCGAGAGCGCTGCTAAAACCAAAGTTATTTTTACCCTGGTGCTTGATCCGGTACATCGCCTTGTCGGCTGAGCGAATCAATGCTTCGGCGGTGGTGCCATTTTGCGGATACAGCGAAATACCGATGCTCGCACTGATTTCAACCGCGATGTTTTTGACCTCAAACGGTCGCGCGATCTGTTCGATTACGTTAGTGGCGATTCGATTGGCAATATCATTATCAGGCAAACTGGAAAGAATGATAACGAACTCGTCACCACCGATACGAGCGACGGTGTCGGTTTCGCGAATTTCAGCCTTGATGCGATCCGCGCTAGCCTTCAATACGAGGTCGCCAAATTCATGGCCATGCAGATCGTTGATTTTCTTGAACCCGTCGAGATCCAGAAACATAACTGCTGAAGTCTGACGATTGCGCCTGGCTTCCGCCAACGACTGATCGAGGCGGTCTTTGCACAGCCGTAGACTCGGTAGTCCGGTGAGCGCATCGTGGTTGGCCAGAAAGTCGAGCTCTGCGGCAATTTTTTCACGGCTCTCAATTTCCACCTGCAATTGCTGGACCGTGTTGGCAAGTTCCCGGGTGCGCTCGACCACTTGCTGCTCGAGGTTATCCTTCGCCTTGATGATTTCCTGCTCCGCGTTTTTCTGCTCGGTAATATCCTGTATTACACCGATAGTCTGTTCCGGAATTCCATGCGTCATCAGCAGTGCCCGGCCCATTTCACGTACCCAGCGAACTTCTCCATCGCCACGCAGCAAGCGATACTCAACCTGCCAACTGCCACCTTCGGCCATGAACTTGTCATTAGCACGTTGCACGCGGTCGCGATCATCGGTATGGACCGTCATCATTTCCCCTTCCCTGGACATGATCTTGATGATCATGTCATTCACATCCATGCCGAAAATGTTCGCCAGGCCCGGACTTACGAACAGGTACTTGCGCTTGATTTCATCGTAAATAAAATGTCCGATATCGGTAATCGCTTCGGCCTGGTTGGCCAGCGCATCCTTGTATCGCAGTTCCTGCTCAATTTTTTTCTGCTCGGTGACATCCTGCAATACACCAATGGTTTGCTCGACCTCGTCACCCTTTCTTTTATGCGCCCGGCCCACTTCACGAACCCAACGCAAATCACCATCGGGACGACGCACACGATATTCGATTTCCCAACCACCATGATTCTTCAGTACGTCCTGGTAGGTCTGCCTAACCAGATCACGATCTTCCTCGTAGACCAAATTATAGTAATCTTCGTTGGACCGGATCCTGCGCATATACTCTTCGACGCCCAGACCTACAATTCGCGCCTGGCCAGGACTGACAAAAAGGTGGATATCTTTTATTTCGTCGAACAGGAAATAACCGATGTCGGTTATGGCTTCCGCCTGGCTGGCCATCGCGTCCTTGAACATCAGTTCCTGCTCACGCTCGACCCGCTCGGTGATATCCTGGACCACTCCGAGTGTCTGTTTGACAAGCCCGTTTTTTATCAACTTGGCTGAGGTAAGCTCGCGAACCCAGCGCACCGCACCATCGGCACGCCGTACTCGATACTCGAGCGCGCAATCCTGTCCAT
>JBATHL010000565.1:0-3977 GCA_049666745.1 Gammaproteobacteria bacterium | reverse complement strand
ATACGGAACATCAGGCTCACCAGGACCCAGCAAATAGGAAACGCTACCACCAGACACACCGAGGTTGCAAAAATAAGCGCAAGTTTGAAATTTATATCAAACCCGTAACTGTTGAGGATTGTGACGGCGCTTGCGGTAATTGCAATTGATGCAATCGCGGCAATAATCGTAATGATCGCCACGCTGTTAAAACGCCCGAGTTTTTCCAGGAGTTTTACCATTTTCGAATGCCCTTCGGAAAGTTGAACTTATAATTGTAGATCCACTGTAATTCGATCTGACCCCGGGTTCAAGCGATTAATTGATTCTGATTCAGGGGATTTAACGTGTTTTACCAGGCCCTGAATGGTAAACACAGGATTTGGTGTCGATACCTGACGGTATGAACTGAAAGGTCTCGAATACCCTGCCTCGCAGGGCTGCAATGGTTTGAAATTAAATTGCTGACCGGATGAATGAGAGACGGTTTCAATCGGCTGGATGGCGGTAGGTGTATTGAAACCCGCTGGAAAGGAATCCAAAGTCGCTTTTACTGCGTACAATGTTTTCAGAACCAGTATTATCAGGAATGCCGCGTAAATTTATGGCGACCCTGTTACAGCTGCGAAATGCGGTAACACACTAGACGGGATCCGATGAATGAAAATTTTGATGTTGGTTGCGCACGGTAGCCGTAATCAGAACGCCAACGACGAAGTGAGCCGACTGGCAACGCGGGTGGAGGGTCTCGGACAAGGTAGTTTCGATGCGGTCGTGCCGGCATTCCTGGAATTCGCGAACCCCGATATCCACCAGGGCATAGAGCGTTGTGCTGAAATGGGCGCCAGCGAAATTATCGTAGTGCCTTATTTTCTCGCTGCCGGTAAACATGTCACCAGGGATATTCCGCTGGAACTCGAATGTGCCCGCGCCAGGTATCCGCAAATCAGCATCGAGACAACACAGTACCTGGGCGAAAACAAGGCCATGGCCGAACTGATAATCCAGTGTTCGGAGAATACTGGATAGACCGGTAACTCTACCTGGTCAGATTGTTAGAGCAGCTCGCCCGGTCCGTCCAGTCTTCGCAGAACTAATCGCCAGACCCAGTTGCGTGGCAGCACTGTCAGGCTGATCTTCGAAATAAGGTTTATTAGACCTCAGGATTCCATATAATACGGACTTCATTGGTACCGATTGACCGGTACCTGTCAAGACAGCGAGTATTAATTATGAATGCCCCTCTCAGCAATAGCGCTTTAATCGAAAAAGACCAGGAACACATGATTCACCCACTGCACCTCAACCCGGCTCATGCCAATGCCAGGGTTTGGGTCAAGGCAGAGGGCTCGCATTTAATCGACGCCGATGGTAATCGTTTCATCGATGGCCTGTCCTGCCTGTGGAACGTCAGTTGCGGGCATGGACGCCAACCGATGGTTGATGCAGCCAGCAGGCAAATGCAGCAAATGGCTTTCTGTTCGAGCTATAACGGTAGTTCCAACGCACCGGCTATTGAGCTGGCCGAGCGCCTGGCCGATATCTGTTACCCGCAAATCAATAATTTTTACTTCACTTCGGGTGGTGGCGAATCTACCGATAGTAATTTCAAGCTGGCACGTTACTACTGGAAGGCAAAAGGTAAACCCGAGAAAACCAAGGTGATAAGCCGCATATGGGGCTACCATGGAGTTACCTTTGCCGCGATGTGTGCCACTGGCATAGCGGGTTACTGGGGGTCTTTCGAGCCGCGCATTCCTGGTTTCAGCCATATCCCGGCACCGGATCCATATCACTACCCGGCACCGGAGGATGGTTCGTCGCTGGGTATTGCGGCAGCCAACGAACTGGAAAAGGAAATCCTTGCGCAAGGGCCCGAGACTGTCGCCATGTTCATTGCCGAGCCGGTGCAGGGCGCCGGTGGTGTCATCGTACCGCCCGATGATTATTTCCCGCGGATCCGTGAAATTTGTGACCAGTACGAAGTGCTGTTTGTGGCCGATGAAGTCATCACCGGTTTTGGTCGTACCGGAAAAATATTTGCCCTCGATCACTACGGGGTGCAGCCCGACCTGGTCCAGTTCGCCAAATCAATCACTTCGGGATACTTGCCGCTTGGCGGGATCGGTATCAGCGATGAAATCGCGGCAACAATCCGTGACAGCGATAAACCCTGGATGCATGCCTACACTTATAGCGGCCATCCCACCACCTGTGCGGTCGGGCTGGCAACCCTGGATTTCATCGAAAGCGAAAACCTGGTTGAACAGGCGGCGACCAGGGGTGCCTATCTGCTGGACAAGTTGCATACAGAACTGGATGACCATCCGCATGTTGGTAATGTACGCGGCAAAGGCATGATGTGCGGCGTCGAGCTGGTCGAAGATAAAACCACTAAGTCATGGTACCCACCCGAGTGGGGTGTGGGATCAAAAATGACCGGCGCGATGATCGATAATGGCCTGTTTACGCGGATGCGCAGCGAAGTAGTGTGTCTTGCGCCGCCATTGACCACCGATGAAGCGACGCTGGATGAACTAGTGGCCGCTGTTCGCAACTCCATCGTCACCGTTTTCGGCGAGTAAACACAATCCCTCCGTGGCTTCGAGGGGGTCAGAGCACGGTTTTCGGTACTGTCCGAGCGAAGGTTGAATTGTATGGCGAAAAGCGTGGTCCGACCCCGAGGATTCAGGACTGGGAAAGTCGGGGTCAGACCAGATTTTTCTCCAGTACTTCTTTTTCTACTCCGCTGTTACAGAAAAATCTGCTCTGACCCCCTCGAAGCCTCCAGAAAAATCTGCTCTGACCCTCTCGAAGCCTCCAACGACGGAATCTACTTTGGCATTTCCTTGATGTATAGGTCGTGCTTGGAATAGGGGATTTCGATTTTTTCTTCGATGAAACGCTTGTATACCTTGCAGTTCAAGGCGTCGATTACGCGCCCACGCAATACCGGCTGATCGATCCAGCAGAGTAATTCGAAATCCAGGCTGGAAGCGCCGAAGGTCCGAAAACGAACCCGCGGTTCTGGATCCTCGCATACTGCCTCGTCAGTCAGCGCGATATCCATTAGAACTTCGCGCACCTTGTCGATGTCGGAACCGTAGGCAACTCCGACCACGACCCTGATGCGAAATCTTTCCGCGGGACCCCCGGATTCGTTGATGATCATGGTATTGCCCATTACCGAATTTGGTACGGTGACCTCGATATCATCGCGCGTCATCAAACGCGTACTGCGAATCCCTATGTGTGTAATTTCACCTCTTTGACCCGACTCCAGCACCACAAAATCACCGATCTTGTAAGGAGCATCAGCCATGATGAAAACGCCGGAAAACAGGTTGGCGAGCGTGTCTTTGGCGGCGAAGCCAACCGCGATGCCGACGATTCCGGCCGATGCCAGCCACGCGGTCATATCGACGTTCCAGGCAGTGAATATGATATACACCGCGAGCACGATGATGGTGATGAAGACGATGTTTTCAAATAGTGGCAGGGTTTGCGGATGTAACACCGCAACGTATTGATCATTGTCGGCGATACTGCGTAAAACCGAACGCGTGACACGTATTATGAAAACTGTCCAGACAAAATACGCGATCGTTAGCAGAACTGAATAAATGATCGAATCAAACGGATTGCCAATCTTCAGCAAATTAACCGACAGCGCCGCGCCAATCAGGATCACGCTGGTAAAGACCGGGTTGTGCAAGTGGTCGATTAAATGATCGTCGAACGTAAAGCTGGTACGCGCTACCAGGTTTCTAAGCGCCGCACTGATAAATCGGTTGAATATCCAGGCAAGTAAAAGTGAGGCAACCATAACGATTGCAGCCTGTAACCAGACGTTGTCGCCAAACAGGCCAAGGTAAGGGCGCAACCAGTTCTGAGTTTCGTTTAACATTCGATGATATTCACTGCCAGGCCCCCGCGGGAGGTTTCCTTGTACTTGGTTTTCATATCCGCACCGGTTTCGCGCATGGTCTTAATGACCT
>JBATHL010000564.1:0-1755 GCA_049666745.1 Gammaproteobacteria bacterium | reverse complement strand
TCCTTCAGGTCCAGCTCAGGCTAAAGATGATAGCTTAATCCTGCTCCTATTCTATGATTGCTGAAGTTATAGAAAGGAATCAATTCCAGCGGATAACGATCGAACGTAATATCATCGTCGTAATCACCGACTGCATCGGAGTGATAGCCAATACTTGTCTGCAGGCTCCATGCGGGCAGCGGAAAATAAACGACAATACCCGCAGCCAGCGTTATGAGTTCGCCAGCACGAAGGTCCTCATCGCGGGTATTGCCATTGTAAATTAGTTCAACCTCTGCCAGCTCGTCTCCCCCGTGGGTCAAGCCAAATCCGACAAACCAATCCATTCGCGAGCCATTTTCTTGTTCGTTTGCAACCACAGTAACAACGGTTGCCATGCCGAGCAGGAATACGGCTACTGCAGTCAGATTATTGTTTGGCATTATTGCCACCTCGCATATGATAAAACCATTAACCCGCCAGTCCAGGCAGTGCATGCACCTCGCCCACCCGGCGGGCTCCACACGATAATTGGGATGATAACAGTCCCTGACCTTATTAAAAGCTCAGATTACCAACCCGTTATTCAGCCAGCATCCTGCTCACTTCTTTGGCTATAATGTTGTGGGCACAAGAAATGGTGTCAGAGCACATTTATTCCTAATATAACCAGAAAATGTGCTCTGACTCGATTTTTTATTCGATTTTTTATTTTCGGAATATCCGCATAAATTTTTGTCATCCCCGCGCAGGCGGGGATCCAGCCCGAAAAAATGAGCCTCCCAGAAAAGGCCAGATACATTTACTGAAAACAGAAAGAATTGGTGTCATTAGTTAACGAACTTCAAAAGCGGAACTACATTACTGTACGTGATGAGAATGTCTCTTACCAACTGCCGAGCTAGACCGACCCATATTTAACGTATCAAAGGGGACAGATTTATTTGAAGCACCGGCCAAATAAATCTGTCCCCTTTGGTTTCCGACACCATTGATAAGTCAAACAATGGTCGAATCAATCGAGTCTGATCCCAATGATTTATGTTTGGGGGACGGGGCTGAGACAGACAGCCGGGAGCAGACACCGGGGCAGGATGTACGGCTACAATTTGAAGGACCGCAGAAAATCATCAAAAAAAAACGGCCACGCAGGCCGCTTTTTCAGAACATGCCGTGAACATTACCTGAAGGTATAGGCAACACCGATCAGGGCTGACAACTGTTCGTCCTCGCTGACAATCGTGCTGTCGGTGATTTCATCGCCGAGGAATGTATAGCTCAGGCCGCCCATGAACATCCAGTTCGAATTCTTTTGCTGATAGACGCCGAGAACACCCAGGCGAAAGTTATAGTCACTGTCCGCATTGTAGGGTGCGGCATTGACGGCGCCTGGCCTCACACCATAGTAATAATCATTGTAATCATCACTTTGCCAGACAACCGCGGCTGACGGCTTGATCATCCAGGGACCGGTCTTGTGTGTATAGAAAAGGTCACCGACGACCTGGGCGCCATCGCTGTTATCAGTCACGTCCTGGACAGCGGAGAATTTGAAGCCGAGATTCTCGGGCTTCCAGGTCACCTGACCGCCCAAGCCGAACGAAGGATCCTTGTTACCATTCCCCCGGAGAGTCTCGCTGTCACCGTCATCGTAACCGTCAGCCAGGTACCGGCCAATGACCGCCACTTCCAGCACATCCGAGTCCAGGAAATCCCAGCCGATGGTTGCACCACGGGCAAAGAAGTGCTGTCCTTCATACAGCACGATCGGTACCC
>JBATHL010000563.1:0-4982 GCA_049666745.1 Gammaproteobacteria bacterium | reverse complement strand
TTTTTGCACTATTCGCGCCGCTGCTGGCACCATTTGGCGAGGCAGAGATTTTCCCGATGTCCTACGCCCCGTGGAGCGATGAATTCATGTTCGGCACCGATCAACTGGGCCGTGATGTACTATCCCGCCTCATCTACGGTGCCCGCAACACGGTCGGAATCGCATTCGTGACGACGCTGTTCGCTTTTGTCATTGGCGGTGGACTCGGGATTACCGCGGCGATCAATAACAACAGCTGGCTCGACAACCTGTTGAGTCGTTCGGTCGATGTGTTAATGGCTATTCCAAGCCTGATCTTCGCGTTGATTCTGCTATCGATGTTCGGTGCGAACACCCTCAACCTGATTATCATCATCGCGGTACTCGACTCTACCCGGGTTTTCCGTATCGCACGGGCCGTGTCACTAAACGTCGTCGTAATGGATTACGTCGAAGCCGCCAAACTTCGTGGTGAGAAATTGTTCTGGATCCTGTACCGGGAAATTCTACCCAACATCATGCCACCGCTGGTAGCCGAATTCGGCCTGCGCTTCTGTTTTGTGTTCCTGACCATCGCGGCACTGTCCTTCCTCGGTGTCGGTATCCAGCCACCGACCGCCGACTGGGGTTCGATGGTGCGCGAAACCGCGGGACTGATCCAGTTTGCCGAATATGATTTTACCGCGGCGATGACGCCAATGCTGCCGGCAGCAGCCATCGCATTGCTGACCGTGGCAGTTAATTTCGTGGTCGACTGGTTCCTGCATAAATCCAGCGGGTTGAAGGATTAATAGTTATGAGTAACGAAAGAAGCGGACAAAAAGGCGACATCCTGCTCGATATGCGGGACATTGTAATCGACGGTTACAGCGATGATCGCTGGCACGAAATCGTCAAAGGCGTCGACGTAACCCTCAAGCGTGGCGAAATCATGGGATTGATCGGCGAATCCGGTGCCGGTAAATCGACTCTCGGCCTGGCGGCAATGGGATTCGCCCGCCCCGGATGTCGCCTGACCAGCGGCACGATCATGTTCGATGGTGTCGACTTGATGAAAACCTCGGAGGAAGACAAACGTGCTCTGCGGGGTTCCCGCATCGCGTATGTTGCACAATCGGCCGCCGCTTCGTTTAACCCGGCACATACGCTGCTCGCACAAACCGTGGAAGCCACCGTGCGCCGGTCGATTAAGTCGGAAGATGAAGCCAGGGCCGATGCCCGCAAGCTCTACCGGGACCTGCAGTTACCCAATCCCGATTTGATCGGGGATCGTTACCCGCACCAGGTATCCGGTGGCCAGTTACAACGGGTCATGACCGCGATGGCGATGTCACCGCGCCCCGATCTTATTATATTTGATGAGCCGACTACCGCGCTCGACGTGACCACCCAGGTCGAGGTGCTGGCCTCGATGCGCAAAATTGTCGAACAATTCAATACCGCCGCGATTTACATTACCCATGACCTTGCGGTAGTTGCACAGATGGCTGACGTCATCAAGGTACTGCGTTACGGTGAAACCATCGAAGATGCCGATACGCGAAGCATGCTGTCACATCCGGAAAAAGAATACACAAAATCATTATGGTCGGTACGTTCGATCGAAAAAGCGGAAGAAGTATCGAGTGACGTTGTACTCAGGGTAGATCACGTCGATGCCAGCTACACCGGCAGTGCCAAGGTCCTCGATGATGTCAGCATCGAGGTTCCGCGTGGGCACACGGTGGCAATCGTCGGTGAATCAGGCTCCGGGAAGTCTACTACCGCCCGCGCCATAACCGGTTTACTGCCGCCTTCCAAGGGTCGAATCCTGTTCAACGGCGAACCTTTGCCGGCAATGCTTAAAGATCGCAGTGTCGATCAGTTGCAAAAAATCCAGATGATTTACCAGATGGCCGATACCGCGATGAATCCGCGCCATACGGTACGTGACATCATCGGCAGACCACTCGAATTCTACCTCGGCTTAAGGGGAGCCGAACGTGACCGGCGCCTGATGGAACTGGTAGAGATGATCGAACTCAACGAATCGTTTATCGATCGCCTGCCGGCGGAGCTCTCCGGAGGCCAGAAACAACGCATTTGCATCGCGCGTGCGCTGGCTGCCGGCCCCGAATTGATTATCTGTGACGAGGTTACCTCGGCGCTCGATCAAATCGTGCAAAAAGGCATTCTGGAGCTACTGTTGCGGCTGCAAAAAGAACTCGGCCTGACCTATATTTTCATCACCCACGATATCGCCACCGTCAAAGCAATTTCAGATCAAATTGTGGTGATGCTGGAAGGTCGCGTCGTCGAACAGGGCATGAAAAGCGAAATCCTCGAACCACCCTACCCGGATTACACCAAGCTGCTACTGTCGTCGGTGCCGGAAATGGATCCGGACTGGCTGACAGGCTTGCTAAAAGAGCGTGCCGCTGAAGGGGCGGCCGGAGTCTAACACCCGAGTCCGTGTTTTCGTTTCATTATCTTAACGATGCCCCGATCATCAGTGTCCAGGACCACCCCGGGCTTGACGGCAACGCCAACGGACCATCGTTAATCAGGGCCCCTGAATGGCTGGATAACCCGCCCGGCAAGTACCTGCTTTATTTCGCGCATCACGAGGGTCGCTCAATCCGACTCGCGGCCAGTAACCACCTCACCGGACCCTGGCAAACCATCACCCCGGGGGCGCTTGAACTGGAACATAGCATGTTTGCCAGCAGCCCCCCTGGCGAGTCTCAACTGCATGCGGAAGCGCTTGCTTTTATCAAGGCTGGCGCCGATGGCAATTATCCTCACATCGCCTCACCCGATGTGTGGGTTGATCACGACACTCAGCAAATTCGGCTCTATTATCATGGCCGGCTGGAAGATGGCCGGCAACGAACCCGGGTTGCCCTGTCACGGGATGCGCTCAACTTTACCGCGCGAATGGAAATAATCGGATCACCCTATCTTAGAATCTTCAGACACGATGACTGGTTCTACGCGATCGCAATGCCGGGACAGCTTTATCGCTCTCGCGACGGCCTGGGTAACTTCGAAACCGGTCCCCGACTGACTGCTGAACCTATCCGCCACCACGCATTGCTGCAGTATGGCGGTCAGTGGTACGTGCTATGGACGCGGGTTGGCGATACTCCCGAACGCATATTGCTGTCCACGCTGAATACGGCAGCCGACTGGGAGCAGTGGAGATTTGTTGAAACCTTTGAAATCCATCGCGCGCAGAAACCCTGGGAAGGTGCCGACATGATGCCGCGAGCATCACAGTATGGCGGCAGCATGCAACGGGTTAATCAATTACGCGATCCGGCGATCTTCGAGGAGGCAGGAAAAATCTACCTGCTCTATGCCATCGCCGGCGAACAGGGCATCGCGATCGGCGAGCTCAAAAAGTCATAGTCTCAATCGATCGGCGTGTGATTGAAACTCGGCATCGCCAGAATCGCTTCCATCCCGCCCAGGTTATCGATCATTCTGGCCTGGTCGGAAAATGCCTGGCGATTGACTGCTTCGGGGTCGGTGATTTCAAAAAGCTGCTCGCGTAATCCGGCCAGGATATCGGCATGCGCCGGATCATCGGCAAGATTGAACACTTCGCGTGGATCGTTTCCGATATCAAACAGCAATGGCGGGTGGCCTTCCGCGAAATACACGTACTTCCAGCGGCCCTTGCGCAGCATGAAGATTCCACAGGGGCTGCCACCATCGTGATATTCGCTCAAGATCGGGCGTTCAGGATCAGGACTATCAATAAACGCCTGCAAAGGTCGACTCCGCCAGCTGTTTCCAACTTTTATCACCTCCCCGTGGACCGCATGTTCGATCGTCGCAGCCATATCGGTTAGTGAAACCGGTGTAACGTTAATCGAAGGCTCAATTCCAGCACCACTAAATGTCATCGGAACACCGACTGAATCTTCATACATGTAACATTTTCCCCAGATACCATGATTGCCGATCATATCGCCATGATCGCTGGTATATATTATCCGGGTATTGTCAGCCTGACCCGAGCGGTTAAGTGCATCCAGAACCTGCGCGACGTTGTCATCGAGAAAGCTGCATAGTCCGTAATAGTTTTTAAGTCCTTCGATTTCACTGTGACGATCAAAGTAGTCAGCGTAGTTCCAGAAGTGACGCATTTCATCGATCACTGGATGTTTTAATCTTTCCGCCGCATCACGATCATAAGGATCTGGTAATTCCACGTCCTGGTATAAATCATAGAATTGCTGCGGCGCCGACAATGGGAAATGCGGGCAGATAAACGATACAAATAATACCCAGGGGTTCGAACCATTGTGCTCGCGCTGTTGCAGCCAGTTCACTGCCGCCACGGTAATATCGCGATCGTACTGCGTATAACTGGTTTCACCCGGCCCGAGAATTGCGGCCATCTCGGCCGCGTCGGGGAAACTCCCCATCGGTTTACGTTGTAACCCCTGTGGCCAGCCCCTGCCGTTGTTGGCCAGGTACATCGGCAGTATCTGTTCAGTGAAACCAATATCGTCGTCGGCCGACCGGTAATGTAATTTACCGATCGAAACCACGTCGTGTCCTCTATCCCTTAAGCGATGCATCCAGCTTTGCTGCTGCCCATAGTATGGTTCTGCCGACGACCAGCAGCCATGCTCGAACACCTGGGTTCCGGTGGCGAAACTGGCGCGCGCCGAAATACAGATCGGCGAAGGTGTATAGGCGTTATCGAAGCGCACGCCGTTGGCGGCGAGTTTATCCAGCGTCGGGGTATGCACCAACGAATTACCATAGGCGCCCATGACCGCACGGCTGTGCTCGTCGGACATCAGCACGATGACATTGTTTCCACGCATATTTGGCGTTGCTGGTTATTGAAATTGATATGCTACTGTAAAGAATCCAACAATCAATCAACAACTATATGTCAGGACCTTAGACCAATCCTGAACGCTAAGATATAGAAGAAAAAAAGGCTCCCGGGGGAGCCTTTTAAGTCAAGCTATATCAGCTTAAGGCAACCATTTCTTCCAGGT
>JBATHL010000562.1:0-6736 GCA_049666745.1 Gammaproteobacteria bacterium | reverse complement strand
GGCCGGCATCTGTCCATTTCGCCCTTTGGCGATCGACTGGCTGATACGGGTAAGCGAACCGCCGTAAAGCCAGATATCATCGGTCAGGTTCGGTGCTCCGAGTGCGGTATTGCCGGTGCAGGTGGGACCATGACAGGCGACGCAGAAAATATCGTACTTGGCCTTGCCTTTATCCGCCAGCTCGGAGATGGTGGCTCGACCGGAGAGGCTTAACACGTACTGGGTTACTTCATCGACACCACTTTCGCCACCCAGAGGTCCTTCCCAGGCCGGCATGCCAGCGATTCGGCCATTGGTAATCGTGGTTGCGATGCTCTGCGGATCACCGCCCCATAACCAGTCGTTATCACGCAGGTTAGGGTATCCGCGCGCGCCGCGTGCATCCGAACCATGGCAGGTCGTGCAATAGGTGGCATACAGACGTTCGCCGACTTTAAGCGCATCTTCATCCTTTAGCAGGTCGATGACGGGGGTTTGCTGGTAGCGCGCGAACAGGGGTCCGACCTTGGCGTCGACGCGTTCAACTTCTTCCTCGTAAGAACCTTGTGAGGTCCAGCCCAGGATGCCTGCGAAACTGCCGAGGCCAGGATAGAGCAACAGGTAGAAACCGCTGAATACGATCGTGATGTAGAACAGCCCCAGCCACCAACGTGGTAATGGATTATTCAATTCGGTCAAATCCCCATCCCATACATGTCCGGTATCTTCTACCTGATCGGTCTTTTTATAACCGGATGTCATCCAGCGCAGCAACCAGACACAGGCGAGAATACTGATGATGGTAAGAATCGAGATATACCAGTGCCAGAAATCGCTATTAAAATCGGCCATGCATCTACTCCGAAGAAATTTTGTTGTTGTCGATTTGCGGCTCGTCCTCGAACGGTACGCGCGCCGCTTCGTCAAACGCGGATTTACGCTTGCTGCTGAAGGCCCACCAGACGATGCCCAGGAAGGTGATCATCACCACGATGGTCCACAGCGATTGAAACAGGGTAAAAGTCATCACTATCTCCTGGATTTGAGTTCGATACCGAGGCCCTGCAGGTAGGCAATCAAAGCGTCGAGCTCGGTCTTGCCTTCGAGAGTCTGCGGTGCCGCTTCGATTTCTGCATCGGTATAGGGTGCCCCGAGGGTGCGCAGGGTTTCCATCTTGGTCTGAATGTCGCTGCCATCGAGCATGTTTTCCGCCAGCCATGGATAGCCCGGCATGATCGACTCGGGGACGACGTCGCGCGGGTTAGACATATGTACGCGATGCCACTCGTCGCTGTAGCGACCGCCCACCCGATGCAGATCGGGTCCGGTGCGCTTCGAGCCCCACTGGAAAGGTCGGTCGTAGACAAATTCCCCGGCCACCGAGTAGTGCCCGTAACGTTCGGTCTCGGCACGAAACGGACGAATCATTTGCGAGTGACAGACGTAGCAGCCTTCGCGGACGTAGATGTCACGCCCTTCCAGGCGCAAGGCCGAATAGGGTTTCAGACCGGCCACTGGTTCGGTTAACGAATCCTGGAAGAACAGCGGGATTATCTGAACCAGACCGCCGACCGATATCACCGCAATGACCAGGATAATCATCAGGCCAATATTCTTTTCAACTTTATCGTGTGCTGAAGCCATAGTGTTATCTCGTTGTGTCCTTAGTGGGCGCTTGCCGGTGCTGGAATTTCGACTTCGACGGGTTTCGCGCCGGCAATGGTTACCCACAGGTTGTAAGCCATAACTACCGCACCCAGCAGGAAGCAGGCGCCACCCAGGGTGCGAACAATGTAATAGGGGTGCATCGCCTGCACACTTTCGACAAAGCTGTAGGTCAGGGTGCCATCCGAATTGACTGCGCGCCACATCAGGCCCTGCATGATTCCAGCCACCCACATGGAAGCGATGTAGAGCACGATGCCGATGGTCGCGGCCCAGAAATGAACTTCAACCAGTCGCAGGCTGTAAAGTTCGCGTCCGAACAGTCGCGGGATCAGGTAGTACATCGCACCCATCGATACCAGCGCGACCCATCCCAGCGCACCTGAGTGCACGTGGCCGATGGTCCAGTCGGTGTAGTGTGACAGGGCGTTGACGGTCTTGATCGCCATCATCGGGCCTTCGAAGGTGGACATGCCGTAAAACGAGATCGAAACGATTAACAGGCGCAGCACCGGATCAGTACGCAGTTTGTGCCAGGCGCCCGACAGGGTCATGATGCCGTTGATCATGCCGCCCCAGGAGGGTGCCAGCAGGATCAGCGACATGATCATTCCCAGCGACTGCGCCCAGTCGGGGAGCGCGGTGTAATGCAGATGGTGCGGTCCGGCCCAGATGTAGGTGAATACCAGTGCCCAGAAGTGGACCACCGACAGTCGATAGGAATAAACCGGGCGACCTGCCTGCTTGGGCACGAAGTAGTACATGATGCCGAGGAATCCGGCGGTAAGGAAGAAACCCACCGCGTTATGTCCATACCACCACTGCACCATGGCGTCCTGTACCCCGGCATAGGCCGAGTAGGATTTCCACAGGCTGACCGGCAGCGCGGCGCTATTAAACACGTGCAGCACCGCGACGGTGATGATGAAGGCACCGAAAAACCAGTTCGCAACGTAGATGTGCGGGATTTTGCGTTTGACAATCGTACCGAAAAAAACCAGCGCGTAACTCACCCATACCAGAGTGATCAAAATATCGATCGGCCATTCCAGTTCGGCGTATTCCTTGCTGGTGGTGATACCTAGCGGCAGGGTTATTGCGGCCAGCAGAATGACCGCCTGCCAGCCCCAGAAAGTGAAAGCAGCCAGCACAGGAAACGCCAGTTTGGCGTGACAGGTATGCTGCACCACGTAATACGAGCAGGCAAAAAGTGCAGAGCCACCAAAGGCAAAGATGACCGCGTTGGTGTGCAATGGCCGTAACCGGCTAAAGGTCAACCAGGGGATGTCGAAATTGAGTACCGGCCAGGCCAACTGGGCAGCGATGAGCACGCCAACCGACATGCCGACCAGACCCCAGACGATGGTCATGATCGAGAATTGCCTGACTACGGTATAATTGTAGGTCTCAGTGTTTGTCATCTAGTGCTTCCTCAATGTTTGATACGCATCAAACGAGTGAATCTTAAAGGTTTAGTGATTAGTTGGTGAAAACCGGTTGTAGTCCCATGCCCCATAGCAGGGCAGTCATCGCCAGTAGAGCGACCAGAGCGATCAGGCCGACGGCGAGAACCGCGGAGGAATACAGGAAACCTTTTTCTGGCGGAATCTCCATCATAATCGGCAACCCCGAGTACAACAGGTAAACGGTGTAGGCGAGTGCGGGCAGACCGAGCAGCATGTTGAGCCATAGCACCGGGTAAACTTGCATCAGGCCGATTAGAAACAGCGGAGTTGCGGCGTAGGCCGCGAGCGCGATACATAGCGAGAGTGATTTCTCGACTTCATAGGCTTTGCCCAGCAGATGTATGACCCAGCCGATTGAGAATATGCCTACCAGCAGTGCAATGTAGTAGATAATCGCTATCGCGAAGGCGGAATCACCGGTGATACGAATGGGTTCGCCAACCCCGATGCGCCAGCCTACCTGGGTGGTGCCGATATAACCGGATACTGCCGGAATCGCGGCGAGCAGGAAAATATGCGCCACCGAGCCGCCTTCCGCGCTCTTTTGCTGTTCGCGAATTTTTTCCCACTGACGCATTGGATCAGTGAACAGTCCAACAATGTGCTGTATAAACATGGCGATGAATCTTGTTATTAGTTAGCGTGGATTATTAGTAAAGTGGTCGGCGCGTTATTGATTTAGATCAAGCATGCATCATATTTAAGTTGTATCGTGCGCGCAATTAAACAATCCAGGTGACGTATCAGACAGGCCAGACAAAAAATGGGCTCGGCACTTAGCAAATCGATGGACTACCACGACTCCGGCAAGCTCGGCGCAGAGCGCATGCAATCTGACGTACCCAGTTGTTTTCATTGTGGTTTGCCATTGCCGGATGAGCCTGCCCTCGAGGTTCTCATCGATGGAGTCAATCAACCCATGTGTTGTCATGGTTGTCAGGCGGTTGCCGAGGCCATTGTTGCGGCCGGACATGAAAATTTCTACCGGGTCAGGACCGAAGTTTCGCCAACCGCGTCGGATCTGCTGCCGGGGTTTCTGCGTGATAACGAAATCTATGATGTGCCGGAAATACAGAATCAATTTCTGCGCTCTGCCGGGGGCGATCTGCGCGAAGCCAGCCTGATGCTGGAAGGTATTACCTGTGCCGCATGTATCTGGTTGAACGAGCAATATATTGCCGGCCTGCCCGGGGTCGAACAGGTACGCGTGAACTACGCGACGCAACGGGCGCTGGTGCGTTGGAATAATGCGCAAATAAGACTCAGTGAAATCCTGCAGGCAGTTCAGAAGATCGGTTATCGCGCCCTGCCTTACAACCCCGATCAGCAACAGGAACTGCATCGTCGGCAGCGCCGGCAGCAGCAGCGCCGTCTCGCCGTCGCCGGACTGTTCGGCATGCAGGTCATGATGCTGTCGATCAGCCTCTACGCCGGCGCCTGGTCAGGCATGGAGTACAATTTTGAGCAACTTTTCCGCTGGCTGAACCTGACCCTGACCTTACCGGTCGTGTTTTATTCCGCGACACCTTTTTTCATGTCGGCCTGGCGCGACCTCAGGCACCGGCGGGTGGGTATGGACGTACCGGTGTCTCTCGCACTTGGCATCGCCTTTGCCAGCAGTGCGGTAGCAACGGTAAGCGGACATGGCGAGGTCTATTTCGATTCGGTGGTCATGTTTGTGTTCTTTCTGTCGGCGAGTCGTTATTTCGAGAGCATGGCACGCCAGCGATGTGCAGCTACGGTTGAGCAGCTGGTGCAATCGATGCCGATTATAACGACCCGATTAAGCGCTGCGGGTAGTGTGGAAGAAATGGTGCCTGCTGCGACCCTGGCAATCGGCGATCGGGTTTTGATACGACCGGGTGAAACGGTACCCGCAGACGGTGAGATCGTCGCTGGATTTTCAGCTTTTGACGAATCAATGCTGAATGGCGAAAGTATTCCGCTGGAGAAGCAGCCGGGTGATCGCCTGTTGGGTGGCAGTATCAATGTAACCAACCCGTTACAGATGGAGGTAAAGGCGGTCGGGGCTGATACCGTTATGGCGGAAATTCAGCGCACCATCGAACGCGCGCAGGCCGATAAACCACCACTGGCTCGCCTGGCCGACCGGGTTGCAGCAAACTTTATCAGCGTTGTGTTGTTGATTGTGGTCGCAGTGGCCATTTTCTGGTTGATGCACGATGCCGAACGCTGGTTTGAAATAGCGCTGGCGGTATTGATTGTCAGCTGCCCCTGCGCCTTGTCGCTCGCGACGCCGACGGCAATCAGCGCGACACTTGGCAAAATGCAAACCGCCGGGTTGCTGGTGAAGCAGGGCTCGGCACTGGAGAAACTCAATCAGATTACTCATGTGGTGTTCGATAAAACCGGCACCCTGACCGAGGGTAAGCCAGTGCTCGAGCAGGTTGTATGTAACGCGGAATTTGAACGCGAACATTGCCTGCAGCTTGCGGCGAAACTGGAACAGTACTCCGAGCATCCATTGGCAAAGGCTTTGCTGAGGGAGACTGGCGCCCTGAGCAGCGAAGCAGTTAGCCAGGTTTCCAGCATCGCCGGGGGTGGCATGCGCGCGAGTATCGAGGGTCAGGATTACATGATTGGTAATATAGATTTTATTGCCCGCCAGGCTGGTGCCGAAATCCCGTCGGTATGGCTCGAACAGATCGACAGGGATGCGGTGACCGCGGTAATTCTCGCGCGAGGCGATACCGTGATGGCGATGTTTACCTTTATCGATGATTTGCGTGAAGATGCCGGCGAGCTGGTCGACAGGTTACAGCGTATGGGCAAGTCGGTGCTGCTGATGACGGGCGACCGTAACGCGGCGGCGCAGCAGGTAGCTGAACGCACCGGTATCGACGATTACCGGGCGCAGATGTCGCCGCAGCAAAAGATGGAAGCGGTACAGGCACTGCAATCTGCAAATGCGTCGGTGCTGATGGTCGGTGACGGCGTAAACGACGCGCCGGTATTGTCCAGTGCGAATGTATCGATTGCGATGGGTGGCGCCAGCTCACTCGCCAAAACATCCGCTGACATCGTGTTGATCGCCAATGACCTGCAGGCAGTAGCCCAGGCTTTCGATATGGCCGGGCGCACGCAGCGTGTTATCAAGCAAAATATGATCTGGGCGTTGTTGTATAATTTCGGCGCAATCCCGGCCGCCGCCGCAGGATTGATTGCACCGTGGCTGGCGGCGATCGGTATGTCACTAAGCTCCCTGTTGGTAGTGCTGAATGCACTGAGGTTGACACGTTAATGGAAATTATTTACCTGTTGATACCCGTTTCGCTGATCCTTCTCGGGTTAATCGTATGGATTTTTCTATGGGCGGTGCGTGATGGTCAGTATGAAGATCTCGAAGGCCCCGCGCATCGAATCCTGATGGACGAAGACCGGATTGTCGACAGGCAAAAAAATAGCCGGCGGGGAGGCGCCGGCTAAATACTCTAGTTGTATTTAAGAGTAGGAGTCGAAGTGAATATTATGCTGGCTATGCCCGGATGTAATTGATGTAGATCAACTAGATCGATGTGGTAACTAAAGCGTGGTGGAAAATAAACCGGTTATCTTCTTACTGCGACTGATAGTTGTCGAAGATCATGCAGATATTTCGCAGCAGC
>JBATHL010000561.1:0-10941 GCA_049666745.1 Gammaproteobacteria bacterium | reverse complement strand
CCAGCAAGATCAGGGGGTAGTTCCAGCGACTGGCCCACCGATGAATCCGCGTAACGGTAATCGTAACCACTTTCACAGGCCGCAACTAACACCGCCAGTAATGCAAGCACGGAAATTCGCGCAATTTTCATAAGGCACCTGAAGCAACTAGTGCTTCTTTGAGAGGCTGCTGATATTTCTCATCGAGAACTGTCATCGGTAAGCGCAGGTTCAATTCACCAAACCCCATCTGGGACACAGCCCACTTGACAGGTATCGGATTAGACTCGATAAACAGCAAGCGGTGCAGTTCAGCGATTTCCGCATCGGCTGCGCGGGCTTCGGCTGCCTTGCCCTCCAGTGCAAGCTGGCACATATTGGCCATTTTAGCGGGCACCACGTTGGCGGTAACGGATATCGCACCATGACCACCGTTAAGAATAAACTCACAGGTAGTCGAATCGTCGCCGGTCAGCAAGGCAAAATTATCGTCTACCTGGCGTTTTATATCGGCCAGCCGCTCCATGCTGCCGGTGGCTTCCTTGATACCTACTATATTACTCACCTTCGCCAGTTCGGCGACAGTATCGGCTTGCATGTCACAGGCCGTGCGGCCCGGTACGTTATACAGAATCTGCGGGATATCAACCGCGCTGGCTATCGCCTGGTGGTGCAGGATAAGGCCCTGCTGGGTTGGTTTGTTGTAATAAGGGGTGACCAGCAATGCTGCTTCCGCCCGGCTTGAAGCGGCGCATTTGGTAAGCTCGATAGCTTCCGCGGTTGAATTGGCGCCGGTTCCGGCAATAATCGGTAAGCGTCGATTGATTATTTCGTAACTTTTGTGCAACAGATCGCAATGTTCGGCTGGGCTTAGCGTGGCGGATTCACCGGTGGTACCGGCGATAACAAGCGCCTGCGTACCCTCGCGCACATGAAAATTGATCAATGCTTCAAGTTGTGAAAAGTCGACATCACCGTTGTCCAGCATTGGTGTCACCAACGCCACAATACTGCCTTTAAACATGAATAACCTCTGCTGCCCCATGGCCAATTAAGGGGCGTATGTTATAAAGAAAAGCGGGTATTTAGAAGTTTTTCCTGCTCTTGCGGGTATCTAAATTACTACGCAGTAACTCCCCCGGATTCGGTAATCTGTTTTCGGGACCGGGTTTCAATATCACCGACAGCTGTTTCGCGTCATTCGGCGATCAATTCCTGTGATGGCCAGGCCTTGATAATCGCCTGAATCAGGGTTGCCAGCGGAATGGCAAAGAAAACACCCCACACGCCCCACACGCTGCCGAAGAATACCACCGCGACAATAATTGCAACCGGATGCAAATTGACCACTTCCGAAAAAAGCAGGGGTACCAGCAGGTTACCATCAAGAAACTGAATGAAAGCATAAATCACCATTAACCAGCCAAACTCGGTAGTGAATCCCCACTGGAAAAAGGCAATAAGCGCTACCGGGATAGTAACCACCGTGGCGCCGACATACGGGATTATCACCGACAGCCCAACGGCAAGGCTCAGCAACATTGCGTAGTTGAGACCCATCAGTGCGAACGCTATATAACTCGCCGACCAGATAATTAAAACTTCAATCACCTTGCCGCGCACATAGCTCGCGATCTTGATATCGAGTTCCGCCCACACGGCACGCAACAGTCTGCGCTCTTCGGGCAGAAAGTTTGCCAGCCAGCGAATTATCAAATCCTTGTCTTTTAAAAAAAAGAACACCATCAAAGGCAGCAAGATCATGTAAACCAGGAAAGTTATTATGCCAACTACCGACGACATTGACAGACTCAACACGCGTTGCCCCAGTAAAGTCAGCTCGACGCGTGCCAGGGTTAATATCTCCTCGATCTGACTGGCTGAAACATAGTCGGGGTACTCTTCCGGCAATTGTAACAATAACTGTTGCCCCTGGCTCAGCATGTTCGGCATTTCACGGAACAGTTCACTAATCTGTTTGGAAAGCAGTGGCAACAAAACGAAAAATGCCAGCAGGATCGCAGTTATCATGAGTGCAGTCACGATACTTGCTGCTGTTGTTCGCCCAAGATTGAGCTTGTGCAACCAGACCACCAAACCCTCTGCCAGGTAAGCAATAATGAGAGCGATCAGGATTGGCATCAAATGAGCATTGAGGACAAATACAAGGAGCCCGCCGGCAATCAGGATAAATGCGAATATCACCGTTTGCGGGTCGGTGAAATGACGGTTATACCACTGCCGTAAAATATCAAGCATGATTCAATACTTCGGCCATAACACCCCGCTGGGCGCTAGGCATTTTTACTAAAATAGGACTGTGCGAACTCGAGCAGCTTTTCCATGACCGTGACACGGAATTTCTGTCGTTGACGCACAAACGAAAAAGGTCGGCTTAATGGTGGATCGAGTTGCAGTTCACACAGCGTGTTCAATTTCAATTCCTTACCGATTATCGAGCGAGAAATGATCGTTATGCCCATACCAGCTTCAACCGCACCCTTGATCGATTCCGGACTACCGAGCTCAAGGCAGAAGTTCATATCACTGGGCTTTACCTTTGCTTCCATCAGATACTGCATAATGAAATCACGTGTACCCGAACCTTCTTCACGACTGACAAAGGGATACCTGACAATATCGGCAGCCTTGACCTTGCCGCCACGTTTTGCCAGTTCATGATCGGGGGCGGCCACCACGACCAATTGATCGTCATGACAAACTTCGACTATCAGGTTCTTGTTACTTACCGGAGACTCGACCAGACCGAGATCGATCACATTATGTTCCACCATCGATACAACGCCTTCGGAATTGGAAACCTTGAGTCTTAAATTAATATCCGGATACTGATTCTTAAATTCACCCAGTAAAGCCGGCAACAGGTATTCTGCAATCGTGGTACTCGCGCCTATAGTGATAGCGCCACTGATCTCACCGGTTAAATCCCGAACCGTATTCTCCATCTCGGAATACAAATCAAATATCCGTTCAGCAAATTCCGAAACGCGTTCTCCGGCCGGCGTCAGATTGACCCTGTTATGGGTGCGATCGAACAGGCGGGTGTTGAAATACTCTTCCAGCTGACGAACCTGAAACGTGACCGCCGGCTGAGTCATATGCAGTGCTTCGGCCGCTTTGGTAAAGCTCAGCAACCTGGCAACGGTATGAAAAACCTTGAGTCTGCGATCACTCATCGCGTGAATTAACCCATTTATGCGGGCAAACATTATATATTGTTTTTATAGATACCTACAGAATAGATAAAAATGATTAATGATAGTTACTGCAACCGACCCGTTTATAGAGAGTTAGCATTAAAAAAAGATTGTAAATATCTGGATGACAACTATTCTTTGGATTCGTAGACTTTAAAAATTGAAGCGGAAATAGGGAAAACCATGCGCTATTTGATTTACCTGACGTTACTGGCTTCAACGTCATTAAACGCGGGATCTATTCACAAGTGGACCGATGCTGATGGCAACGTCTTCTATGGTGATGCACCGCCGATTACCGCAAAAACCGAAGATGTGTGGGTACAATCGGCACCCAGTAACCCCGGTAAAGCGCTACCTAGACTATCTTCACCAGGCAGTGAAGCAGAGCCGGGTAGCGAGTCCGCCGCTAATGGCAATGCTGTTCCTGCAGACCAGGCCAAAATCGCCTGTGACAACGCTAACAAGGATCTGGAAATAATTCAGAGCAGTAGCCGGGTAAAACTCAAGTTAGCCGATGGCTCGACACGCTACCTCACCAGCGAAGAAATCGAAGAACGCCAGGCTCAGGCTGAATCCGAAATAGAACGTTTCTGTCAATAAAGGGCGACTGCGCTTAATTTCCTGTTAACCGTTCGTGGAATCACTATAATGCGCCAAATCGATTATCTGGTGCATGTGCGCTGTGTCTGAATACTTATGAGAACTTCCCGTTTCCACCTGGCCACGTTGAAAGAAACCCCTGGCGATGCTGAAATCATCAGCCATCAACTTATGCTGCGGGCCGGCATGATCCGCCGTCATGCCGCTGGAATCTACAGCTGGTCGCCGCTTGGTTTACGCATTCTACGTAAAGTTGAAAATATCGTCCGCGAAGAAATGGACCGTGCGGGTGCACTCGAGTTACTGATGCCCTCCTTTCAACCCGCGGAATTATGGCAGGAGTCGGGACGCTGGGAGCAGTTTGGCCCCGAGTTGTTACGCTTCACCGACCGACACCAGCGCGATGCCTGCCTGGGACCTACACATGAAGAGATAATCACCGATATTTTTCGTCGCGAAGTTAACAGTTATCGCCAGTTACCCGTTAATTTTTATCAGATACAGACCAAGTTTCGGGATGAAATCAGACCCCGCTTCGGGGTAATGCGCGCGCGAGAATTTATCATGAAAGACGCCTATTCTTTCGATATTGACAAAGATGCGATGCAACGCTCCTACGATGTCATGAAACAGGCCTACATAAACATTTTCGACCGTTTCGGTCTTGATTACCGCGCGGTAAACGCCGACTCGGGTGCAATTGGGGGCAGTACTTCGCAGGAATTTCATGTGCTTGCTGATTCAGGTGAAGATGCAATCGCATTTTCGGACCAGGGTGATTTTGCTGCCAATATTGAAACGGTCGAAGCGCTGCCACCAGGCACTGAGCGCGCGGCGCCCGGTGCTGAAATGCAGACCGTCGACACACCAGGCATGTACAGCATTGAAGACCTTGCCAACGGCCTCAAGCTTGACGCGCAGCAATGCCTGAAAACGCTTATCGTCGAGGGCGAAAATGATAACCTGGTAGCCCTGGTATTGCGCGGTGATCACGAACTTAACGCACTCAAGGCGGAGCGACTGGAAGGGATAGTGAGCCCGTTGCGCCTGGCCCAACGCGAACAGATAAACCAGCTGCTCGGTAACGATATCGGCTCGATAGGACCGGTCGGTTTAGGTATCAGGACCTACGTCGATCATAGCGCCGCAAGCATGAGCGACTTCGTCTGTGGAGCAAACCAGGATGATAAACACTTCGTTAACGCTAACTGGGGGCGGGATTGCGCTGAACCCATGGTGGCTGATATTCGTAACGTGGTTGATGGCGACCCCAGTCCGGACGCAAAAGGACGGCTAAAAATTCTGCGTGGCATCGAAGTCGGCCATATTTTTCAACTGGGCCAGAAATACTCGGAATCGATGCAGGCTATGGTGCTCGGTGAACAGGGCAAGACGGTTGCTCCATTTATGGGTTGTTACGGTATCGGCGTCACGCGCGTGGTCGCGGCAGCAATCGAGCAGAACCATGACGAGCATGGCATTGTATGGCCTGAGACGCTGGCACCCTTTCAGCTAGCGATCTGCCCAATCAATTATCATAAATCGGAGGCCGTCAAACTGGCGACCGACAAACTCTATCAGGATTGTCTTGACCGTGGGCTCGAAGTTCTGCTCGACGATCGTGCATTGCGTCCGGGAGTTATATTCTCCGACATGGAACTGATCGGCGTACCACATCGAATTGTGTTGAGTGAACGCGGCCTCACGGCACAACAGTTTGAATACAAGGGTCGCAGCGATGACGGTGCCAGGGAAATATCACTCGATGAGCTGGCGTCCTTCCTCGACGAGCTATACCCAAACCAATGCGCCAGCGGATAAAACAGCTTGCCACGATCATAACTTTCGCCCTGCTGGCAATCGCAGCGGCTCATCCGGTTCATGCTTCAACCGATCCGGAACTGCGCAAACTTCTAAAAGAAGCCATCGAGTCCGACGCTGGATTTGAAGACCGCTTCGATGCACAGGTATGGCTCCTCGACATGTCGCGCCGGCTTGAAAAATTCGTGCAGAACCCCGAAACGCGAATTGACATGCTCAAACTGATTCACTACGAGGCCCGGCGTGTCGACATCGAGCCCGAACTGGTGCTCGCGGTGATCGAAGTAGAAAGTCATTTTGATGAGTATGCGATTTCGGTTTCAGGCGCCCGCGGGTTGATGCAAGTCATGCCTTTCTGGCTCAACGAAATCGGAATCTCCGATCAGAACCTGTTCAAGATTCGCACCAATTTGCGCATGGGCTGTACCATACTGCGTTATTACATCGATATGGAGCCGCACAACCTGGGACGCGCACTGGCACGTTACAATGGTAGCCTCGGCAGGACAATTTATCCCGATAAGGTAGTTAAGGCTCTGCACAGGAACTGGTTCAAGCAATAACATTAAGGAAGATTGATGCGGGTACAGGCAGTACCTAATTCAGGATTCCCCGTTTTGACCTGTACTGTCTGCAGAGCGTCTAAAGCGGAATGATGCGAGTCGACAGGAAAAATACAGCCAGGAAGCTGCGCCGACAAACTTGAAACCCTCCTCTGCTGTTTGAACCTGTGCATAGTCGAACGGAATCCTGCGTTGATTCAGATCAATATATATTGACAGGGCGAGCATGCCCCCGGCTGACAGAAATGCAAAACCTTCGATTTCCATGATTTTCCTGAAGTAGCGTACCAGCAATGTAAGCGTAAAAAATGCATAAACAATAAATACAGGCTTCTGCGGAAGGTAGCGGTCATGTAACAGGAAAAAATCATCCACTGCGAGAACCAGGGAGAACATACCTATCAGGATGAGCAACTGCTTTTGTTTCCGATCGGCGGCAAATCCACCAAGTCCGGCGCTAAATAAACAAACTGCGCCTGAACAAATCCAGAGCCAGACACCGACATTAGAAACAAAGCCGAGAAAACTGGACTGCCCCGTCTGCTGGGCCGGGTCTCTTACGATATCCTTGAGGCTGAATCCAGCGGACGACAATACTTCAATTGCAATACCATAAAACAGCAACGCCGGCACAGCGGCAAAAAAGAACCAGGATAAAATCCGCTGCGTACTGAATATTCGTTTCATGAGAACAAAATTAGACACAATAATCCTGACAATAGTGGCTTGATGCCCGGTATGTTTAACAGCTGAAAACCAACCTTGCGCGAACTGATCAAACTGCGTCGAGCGCGCGTAGTATATACCAAGTACTTTTCAAATCTATGTTTTGATAGGCCTTCTATCCAGGCAGCTTAGAATAGACGCAAAGCTAACAGCTACGGTATCCGCAGTACCGGGCCGGTCAGTTCTGGCGGCCTTACTTTACCGGGAAAAGAGATGCTCGACATGAACCTGCATAACATCAATCCTGGCGCTGCCTGTTCGAGATTCGATAATTGATGTATACACCCAGCGCACTAAGTACCGACAAAAGTACCAGGGGACCAAACACCGATATATCAAGCAGCATATCCAGTGACGGCGAATGAGTTGCACTGTTGATCACACGCGCATAAATATACGACTTGATACCGATTCCGAGCACAGCCGCGACCACGAAATGACTTAGCTTTGCACTCAAGATACCGGAACTGTAATTGACTAACGAGTGTGGAAACCCGGGAAAAACCCGCATCGCAAACAGCGATAGAAAATTGTCCTGTGCCTGCAGTAATTTATAACTGCGCGAGTTCTTGATTCTTGCCTTCCATTCCTCGGTTAGATAACCCGAAAACAGGTAAGCACCTACGCCCCCCAAAGCGCCGCCCGCGGCAAGGATAAAAGTCGCCATGGCAGGGTCGTAGATTGGCGCCACGATCCAGAGAAAAACAGACCCCGCCAAAGCAAAGGTAAACAGGATAGTCTGTGCCAGGATCAAAATCGGAATAAGCCACCAATGTTGCGCAAATTCCCGGGCGATCGTAAGAAGTTGCCTGGGATCAAGCAGCCCCAGGATTTCGAGCACCAGGCCTAGCGTAATCAGTAAAACAACGATTACCAGTTTTTTGACATGCCGTCGAATCAATCGACTTCTCTATTTCAAATTATCATTTAGTGACAGGGTGTTACTCAAGATCAAGAGCTCTCGCCGGCTTCCAGGTCGCGTGATGCAGCAACCAGTCATCCTCCTTGATCAGTTGCAGCTCGAACTGATAGATCCGCGCCCGTATTGCAGCAATTGCATCGATATCGGAGATTACACTCCCCGCCATCGCCACGTAAAGCAGGACCGTGGCCTGGTTTTCAGCGAACAGGTTGATTTCTTCGATTTTGGTAAAAAGATAAATATCTTTATGCCGGAAAAAATAGGCCTTTAACAGGCCACCAAGTCGTTGTTTATTATAACCTTTCTGATCGAGATAATTGCCATGAACTAAATCGCTCAAATCATCGAGGCTACGGTTTTCAGCGGCTTCCACCCCGGACTTAATAAATTGTCGGATCTGCTCCTCAGGCGGAATCGCAGTTTCACTGCAGGCCTGGAGAAACAGCACCGCCCATACCAGGCAGAACACAGGGAAGCTTGATTTCATTCTGCTGTAAAATCTAAATGTCGTAGCGTGGCGGGGCTACTTTGAGAACTTCTTCGATGGTGGTCATACCGCGCGCTACCTTTTGCGCACCGGCAAGGTTAAGCGGTTTCATGCCCTTTTGAAGCGCGGCCTTACGAAAATTTACCAGGTCAAAATTATCACTAACTTCACGTTTTAAATCATCGTTCATCGGCATCATTTCGTATATGCCGACCCGTCCGATGAAACCGGTCTGTCGGCATTCGAGGCAGCCTTCGGCGGCCGAAATATTTTCCGGTGGCGATGTTGTCCAGGGTTTGATCAAAGCCTGCCAATCGAGCAGGTCCAGATTTGCCTGCTGTTTGCAATGCGGACACAAGGTGCGCACCAGGCGTTGCGCCACGACCCCGATCAGGGTAGCGGTAATCAGGTAAGGTGGCACCCCGATTTCAGTGAGACGAGCGATTGCGGATGGCGCGTCATTGGTGTGCAGAGTGGATAACACCAGGTGCCCGGTGAGCGCCGCCTGTACCGCCATTTCAGCGGTTTCCCGATCCCTGATCTCGCCGATCATAATGATATCCGGGTCCTGGCGTAACAGGGTTTTAACGCCGGTGGCAAAATCCAGCTCGATTTTCTGCTGCACCTGCATCTGGTTAAAACTGGCTTCAACCAGTTCGATCGGGTCTTCAATGGTACAAACATTCACTTCCGGTTTCGCCAGGTGCTTGAGGCTTGTATATAGCGTCGTGGTTTTGCCCGACCCTGTCGGACCAGTCACCAGGATGATGCCATGAGGGCGGGAAATCATATCGTTCCAGGTATCTGATTCCGATTTTTCAAAGCCCAGTGCAGCAAAATTCTTCACCAACACTTCAGGATCGAAAATTCGCAGTACGAGTTTTTCTCCGAACGCGGTCGGCATACTAGACAGGCGCATCTCGATCTCGGTACCGTCCGGGGAAAGCGTTTTGATTCGGCCATCCTGGGGTTTTCGTTTCTCGGCCACATCGAGCCGCCCCATAATCTTGATACGGCTTACCACCGCGGCCGTGATATTAGCTGGAATCTCGTATACCTGGTGCATAACACCATCGATACGAAAGCGCACATTGCCTTGCTCTCGGCGGGGTTCAACATGAATATCGCTGGCACGTTGACTGAACGCATATTGCATTAACCAGTCGACGATACTGACGATGTGTTGATCATCGGCGTCTACCTTGCCGGACTTGCCAAGCTCGATCAACTGCTCCAGATTCTGGATGTTTCCCGGTAACTCGCCGAGGGATTTGTTACCCGCGCCTTCCATTGCCTTGCTGACACTGTAGAACTCGATCAGGTAGCTTTTTAGCTGGCCCGGGTTTGCCAGCACCGTGGAAATCGGCTTGTTGACGATATGGTCAAGCTCATCCTTCCATTCCAGGTTGTAGGGATCGGTAACTGCGACAACAACTTCTTTTTCCGTCACCTCGACCGCGAGAATACCGAAGCGTGATGCGTAAGCGTAAGACATGATGGAAGTGCAGGATGCAACGTCCATTTTCAAGGGATCAAAGTGATAGCGACTATGTCCGGACTGTTCGGCCAGCCAGTCGGTCAGCATATCGAGGGTAAGCACCTGCTCCGGCCGGGATTTATTACTCCAGTCTCGGCTGGCAATAATTTCCAGGGGATGCAGGTTTTTTTTATCCTGGGAGGAAACCAGCGAGGTAACCATGCTGGCTTTATCCTGCTCAACGATATCTTGCGATACCAGTTGTTCGAGTATCCAGTCCAGGGTACAGGCGGATTTAGTCACGTTGCAGTCTTTAGCTAATCTTCAATTGATGTTAGCAGGATTTACGGGAGTTGCAGCGCAGATTAATGTGAACAGATTTACTGCGTCTGAAAGTTCTGTATAAACTGCTCGATCATCTCTTGCGTGACCGGTCCCACCTGCCGAGCTACCACTTTGCCCTGCGGTGTTACCAGGAACGTGGTTGGCAACCCGGGAATCAATCCTAATTCTGATTGCTGGGTCGGCTTTGACACAAAAATCGGGTAAGTGATGAAATAATCTTCAAGAAATTCCAGCAACCGCTGCTGACCGATTAGCTCAGTGTTGATCCCGATAACCATCGCGTCGTCAGCCGCCGCATGCTGGTCATGAAAAGACTGCAGCTCGGGCATTTCTACGATGCAGGGTGGGCACCAGGTAGCCCAGTAGTTAACCACCAGCCACTTGCCCTGGTAACTGCTTAAATTAAGCTTATTTCCATGCACATCGACTAGCGGCATATCCACGGCTAGCGCGGTTAGCGGCGTGGCAATCGATAACAGCAGGGCAAACAGTACTCTAATCATAAAATCAGACTTCAAACCTCACATCCTCCTGCTAACTAGGAGAGATATTGCAGCGTTTAGTTCATATGTTTTCGGCACAACCAGCGAGGCGTAAGCTGGCACAAAAAAAAGCCCGCTATTGCGGGCTTTTAGATCTGACAGATACTGTTCTACTGGGCCAGATAATCCAGGTCGGATGCCTCGGTTTCACCGATTGTCCAGGCGCCTCTGTTCTTCGCATGAGCGATCGCGTTAGCGCGGTCATCACCCTTGGCTTTAGGGATATAAAAATACTGACCGGGGAAAATTAGATCGGCA
>JBATHL010000560.1:0-5136 GCA_049666745.1 Gammaproteobacteria bacterium | reverse complement strand
GTTAACCAGTGGATTACTGATCGGCTCGGGGTGCTTGATGTGCTGAATACCTTCATAGATAGAAATACCGCCGCCCAACGCAAAAATCAGGATGGCGACGATGAAACTCCAGAAGTAAATTTCCTTGCCATATCCGAAAGGAAAATCGGCATCAGGCGGTTTTGCGGCACGCTTCATGCCATACAGCAGCAGTACCTGGTTACCGGTATCGACCAGTGAATGTATGCCTTCCGACATCATCGCCGAGCTGCCGGTAATCGACGCCGCGACAAACTTGGTAATTGATATCAGCGCATTGCCAATTAATGCCGCGATTATGACCAGCTTCGAACCCGATGCCATCTTCTACCCTCATAAATTCCGCGCAACTATATCCCAATTGCCACCGGTGGTGAAAGGCTGCTAAACAACTTGATCCCCTTAAGAGCAACCTCGGGGTCAAGCCCGCAAAAGTGTAGCGAGGCAGGACGACGCGGTCCGACGCTTCGGGCTCCAAGCGGTTCCAGGGATGGACCAACCGGCGCATGCCGGTTGGGAGCGCCTTTTGCGGGCTTGAGCCCGAGGTTGCTCACTTACAAGGTCTATTAATTTGAAACATGACCAGCGGAATATCTTTGTGGGACGCTGCGCAACAGGGATGTTGTGATACGGCATTCTGAGCCCGAGCCTGCACAGATGGTTCGGCCGGCGCTCAGGTCACGGTCTTACGGGCATTTTATATGGGGAGGGGAGTGACTACTGCTAACCGCGCAGGTATTCGTTGTCGGGATCGAATAACGGGGTCGTGTAAAGTCGTGCCGGGGTCAGGTCGCCGAGAATTTCGATTTCAACCTGGCGGCCCTCTTCAATCAATTCCAGTGGCAAAAATCCAAACGCAATGCTCTTCTGGGCATAATGCGAATAACCACCCGAAGTCACGTAGCCAACCACAGCGCCATCATGCCAGATCGGTTCCCAGGCAACGGCATCGGCATCCCGGGCATCAACCTCGAAAGTACAGAGCCTGCGTGTTACACCCTGCTCTCTCTCAGCGAGCGCGGCTGCCTTACCGATGAACTCAGTCGATTTATCGTAAGCGACAAATCGATCCAGCCCGGTTTCGAGCGGCGTGTAATCGGGCTTAAATTCACGCATCCACGACCCGAAAGACTTGTCCAGCCGCAGGCTCATCATCGCACGCATGCCGAAGGGACGCAGTCCCAGGTCCTGGCCGGCCTCGGTCAGTAAACGATACAGCGCAACCTGGTTATACCAGGGCACGTAGATTTCGTAACCGCGATCACCGGTGTAACTGACGCGCTGTACGATGGCCTGGCATTGACCGACGTCGATTTCACGGATCGACAGAAACGGCATCGCCGCAGTGGAAACGTCGGCAAGTGTGACTCGACTCAACAACTCCCGTGCTCTGGGACCAGCGATCTGGAACCCGATACGCTCTCTGGAAACATTTCTAAGCGCAACCCCGCTTGCCGGCAAATGCTGTTCGAACCAGCGCATATGGTAAGCCTGCGCGCCATATGAGGCCGTCACCTGGAATACCTCGGCGGACAACCGCGCGACCGTAAAATCGCCAATAATTCTGCCCTTCGGACTCAGCATCGGATTCAGGCTTAAACGGCCAATAGCAGGTATCTTTCCGGCCAGTACCGTGTCCAGATAATCGAACGCCCCGGGGCCGGAAAATTCGTACTTGCCGAAATTATGCACCTCGTTCAAACCGACCGCCTCGCGCACGGCGCGCACTTCTTCGCCAACCGTCGAGAATGCATTGGAGCGTCGGAAGCTCGGAATCTCATAGGGTTCTTCCCCGGTCGGGGCGAAATAATTGACATGTTCCATGCCGTACATTACGCCGAAGACCGCATTTTGAGATTGCCAGATCGGATATGCGGGCGTGGTCTCGAGCGGACGAGCCGCAGGTATTTCCTCGTTTGGATAAGACACGGTAAAACGGCGCTGATAATTTTCACGTACCTTGAGACGGGTATAGGATGGGGTGCAATAGTCACCAAAACGAGCCACATCCATCGCAAAAACATCGCGCGACGGTTCACCGTCAATCATCCACTCAGCCAAAGTCAATCCCACACCGCCACCCTGGCTGAAGCCAGCCATAACGGCACAGGCCGACCAGTAGTTACGCAGTCCGGGCACCGGTCCGACCAGCGGATTGCCATCGGGGGCGAAAGTAAACGGACCATTAACAATGGTCTTGATACCCGCCTCTGCGAGTACCGGAAAACGTTTGAAGGCGAACTCCATCGAATCGCCGATGCGGTCGAGGTTTTCGTCGAGTAGCTCGTGTCCGAAATCCCAGCGCGTACCTTCAACAGCCCAGGGCACACAATTCTGTTCATAGAATCCAATCACCAGCCCTTTGCCTTCCTGGCGCAGGTAACTCTCACCTTCAGGATCCATCACGTGAGGCAGTTCCTGTTCTCGCTCGAACACCGCGGGGATGTTATCGGTGGCGAAGTATTGATGCTCCATCGGATGCAGTGGCAGATAGATGCCTGCCAGCGCGCCGACCTCGCGCGCCCAGAGTCCCCCGGCATTGACCAGGTTTTCCGCGATTATCGTGCCCTGCTCGGTGACAACTTCCCAGCCGCCATCGGCGCGCGGGTTGGTTTCCAGCACGCGATTGCGCAATACGATTTCGGCACCCTGCATTTGCGCGGCTTTGGCATAGGCATGGGTGGTACCGGATGGATCCAGATGTCCGTCGAGGGGGTCATAGAGCCCACCCAGCACACCCTCGGTGCTGGTAATCGGACTGAGCCTGCGAATTTCCTCGGGCGTGACAAGTTCGGTATCAAGACCCATGTGCCGGTGCATGGCGCGAGCCGATTTTAGAAAATCGAGACGTTCGGACGATTCGGCCAGTGTGATACCGCCTACATGATGCAGGCTGCAGGACTGACCGGTAATTTCTTCGAGCTCGCGATAAAGTCGAATGGTATAACCCTGCAGGGCTGCCATATTGGTGTCGGCATTGAGCGTATGAAAACCGCCCGCGGCGTGCCAGGTGGAACCCGAGGTCAATTCCGAGCGCTCGATCAGAACCACATCCTTCATGCCGAGTTTGGTCAGATGATAAATAACACTGCATCCAACCACCCCGCCACCGATGACGACAACTTGCGCATGACTTTTCATAATGGCTACCCCAACACCGAGAAACTACTGTCCTGATTGACTTCGCGCAGACGCGAGTAGAAGCCGCTCGAGAATGTATGATCAATGTACTTCAAATGGAAATCGATCGGGCTGACATCCTGATCGTTACCGTTTTGCGTGGCCTCGATTATATCCGCCATCAATTCACCCGCGATCGGAGCATTCTTGAACTGGTTGCCACTGGTGCCGATGGCGAGGTAAAACCCGGGCAAATCCGAATGATCGTAAATCGGGATCCAGTCGTCGGTTACATCGTACAAATCGACCACCCCGCGGGCCTGTTTCGGCACTTCCAGGTCAGGTACGCGTTGGCACACACGTAATACCTGTACTTCCCACTGCTCGCTGAATTCACGGTTGTAGTCGTCAGGGTCGACCCACTCATGCTTGTCCACCGGTGGATCTTCGCTACCAATCAAAAGATTGTTACCCTGTTCGGGCCGGGTATAAACCCCGATATCACTATCCGAGGTGACGCATGCGGTAGCGGTGTCATAGCCCTCGGGTAACGGCACATGGGCCACTTCCTGTCGCAACGCACGGGTCTTGACCGACATGGACTTTTCTACGTCGGCAAGGCGATTGACCTTCGACGAATGCGGACCTGCGGCGTTAAGCACCACCGTCGCATTCAATATTTCACCGCCTGCAAGGCCAACCCCACTGACCCGGCCATTGTCGGTTTGAATGCTGCTGACCTCGGCGTTATACATAAACTCACCGCCAGCCCGTTCCGCGGCGCGCATGATGTTGTGCGTCGCCAGTTGCGGATCTGAAATATAACCGGCCGCGTGAAACAGTACGCCACCGCTTAACGATTCATCGTTGGCGATACCAAACTGCGGATCGTCCGGACGCTTTACCGGAAAGAAAGACTGAGTATTCCACACCGGCAACTTGCTGCGTATCTCCTCCGGACTAAGCTCACTATAAGGCGAGTCGAGCTGGTCCATCAATGCCATCGTCGGGCGCATGTAGTCATTCTGTTCGGTTTTCATGACCAGTGATCCGACGTTGTGATACTCGATCAAACCACGTTCGTCGATATCTTCACTGCCCAGGTATTCGGCCCAGTTTTTCCAGTAAAAATGCGATTCATAAGCCATCGCCGAGCCGTCGAGGGTCGAGTAGTAGGGACGAATGATCGCGCAGGAACCGGAGGTCGAGCCGTAACCGGCCGCTGGCAGGCGATCGAGATTTAAAACCTTCCAGCCTTTACGACCGAGCGCCAGCGAGGTTGCACAGCCTATGATACCGGCCCCGATAATGATTGCGTCGTAGGAGTTTGACATTAGTTGACACCTGTAATGGCTGGTTTGCCGCTTCGGTGCAGCAATTGTTTTAGTAGGTTCTGAATTTCATGTGGATGCACCCGGGCGATGCGAATCAGGTCGTCAAAACGATCGGTAAGCTTGCGAATGTGATCGATACTATTGACGATAACGTACAAGTGCCCCAAAAACAGCGTCGCCCGCATGGGTCCGAAGACGGTAAAGGATGACGAGTAAGTTTGTTTGCCATCAAATAGATACCAGCGAAATCCCGGGTAAAGCTCGTCGTTGAGCTCTATCATGCGCTCGAGTTGTTCGCATCTGTGGCGCAAGGACAAGCCTTGCCAGATACCCTGGCCCGCAGCAAAACTTTCCAGGTGCTGTATCGACATACAGGTTTCAAGCTCGCTGCCGGGATGGCGCTGTTGCAACAATAGTAACTGGTTATCGCGCACCGATTGATCGACCTTGCCCGAACCGTAGCGATTGAACTCGTACTCGGCAACGGCCTCGGTTTTCAACAAATCCGGTAGCGTCGTAGGTACATAGCGAATCTTGTAACCACAGGCTTCGCGATGCCATTCCAGGTTTTTTTCAAAGATTGTCGCCGAATAATCGTCGACCTGGAGAGCCTCGGGTAGAATATTGGCGCCCATCGATCCCTGCTGGGTAAGACCGAGTAACC
>JBATHL010000559.1:0-8301 GCA_049666745.1 Gammaproteobacteria bacterium | reverse complement strand
GGGTAAGTCCGCAAAAGTGTAACGAGGCATGGATGCCGAGTTCCAAGCGATTCCATGGATGGACCAAACGGCGCATGCCGTTTGGGAGCGCCTTTTGCGGACTTACCCCCGAGGTAGCCTCATATATCTGGTGAGATGCATGCTTCTGAAAGGGACTTTACTCGGCAGGCCGGGGCGGTGGTAGAATCAGCGTTTTCCGACGAGCAAGGATATCTGCCATGGGCTGTCAATACTTCGATCCCTGCGATCACGGCGCCGATACGTTTACCATTGCCATTCCCAAAGTGACCTTCGGTCGCGGTTGCCTGCATGAAGCCGGCGCCCGCGCCAACGGCCTGGGGATGACCCGCGTCGCAGTTTTCACCGATCCTTTTTTACGTGATAGCGCTTACGTTGCCACCGTGCTGGACTCGTTACAGCAAGCCGGCCTCGACGCCGCGGTGTTCGACGAGATTACTATCGAGGCCGATGACGCCAGCGTCGCCCGCGGCGCCGATTTCATCGCTACGGGTAATTTCGACGGGGTCGTTTCGGTGGGCGGTGGTTCGGTCATGGACACGGCCAAGGCGGCAATGGTGTACGGACTTTATCCGACCGGGGATTTTCTCGATTATTTCGCACCGCCGCTGGGAGCCGGTAAAGCGATTCCAGGTCGATTGTTGCCACATCTCGCCTGTCCTACCACTTCCGGCACCGGCTCGGAATGTACCTCGCTTTCGGTATTGCGTATCAATGACTTAAGCACCAAGTTTGTGCTCGGTAATCCGGTATTGTTGCCGCAGGAAGCCCTCATCGACCCGGTATGTTGCGCAAGCTTGCCGGCAATGGTGGTCGCGTCCACCGGTTTCGACCTGTTATGTCATGCGCTGGAATGCTATACCGCCAGGGCTTACACCCGCTGGGATAAAGTGGATGATCCTGGGAAACGACCGCTGATTCAGGGCGCCAATCCATGGAGCGATCTGGCCGCGCGCAAGGCGCTTGAAATTGTCGGTGAGTACATGGACCGCGGGGTTAACAATGCCGACGATCACGAGGCACGTGACCAGTTGATGTGGGGTGCGTCGCTCGCCGGAATGGCTTTTGGCAACACTGGCACGCATCTCGGGCATGCACTTTCCTACGGTGTGACGCATCTGATGCACGATGTCACCACCGCCGGTTACGCGGTGAAATCACCCTTCGTGCCGCATGGCATCAGTGTCGTGGTTTCAGCGCCGGCGATATTCCGCTATACCGCTGAAGCCGCGCCCGACAGGCATTTTGAGGCCGCGGGTTACCTGCAGGCCGATTTACAGGGAGCGGGTAGTGCGGACTCCGGCGAAGCGCTGGCCAAACGCATCATCGAGTTGATGCAAAAAACCGGAGTTCCGAACGGACTGAATGGGGTTGGATTTGGTCCGGCTGACGTTCCGGCGCTGGCAGCTTCCACCGCGCGCCAGGTGCGCGCGATCGCGAATTCACCGCGCGAAACCAATCTTGTAGATATCGAAAATATCTACGCGGCTGCGATGAGTTACTAGCGCCGGCTTTAAGTTCGGCTACCAGCGGCACCAGGAACACGAAGCATGCCAACAGGAAAAGCGTGCCACCCATCAGGCTGACCGGGTCATCGGCGCGAATGCTGGATGCCATGAAAAAAATGGCGGAACCGATAAACAGTATCCAGCCCCAGAGTTGATAGCGATGTTGAGCATGTTGCGACATGGGACAAACCTGTATTGAACTATATTGAAATAAATAATAAAGGCTTATGCATACTGCCGTAAAATGATTAATTATTTGCCAAATAGATAAGTATTTATTATCCATTGACTTGTAATTTCGACCCGGTCGATCGAGAAATATCATGTTACTTTATCGGCTTACTGGTGCTAGCATTCCACGTTTAATCCAGTCATTTTCCGGAAATTCAAATGTTTGAAAACAGTTTAATGAACCAGATCCGCGAGCGTTTTTGTCACGTGGATACCTGTCCTTACTCGGGACCACGCATCTTTTTTGAAAACGCGGGTGGTGGTTTGACGCTGAAATCAGTGGTTGAAGTGAATACCGAGCTTGCCGGAATTCCGGACAACCAGGGTCGTGATAACCCGGCTTCACACGAACTGGTGCGTATCATCGCCGAGGCGCGCGACAATATGCGCTGCTTTCTCGGCGTCAAGGAGGGGCCGGTTTTTACCGGCGAAAGCGGCACCGAACTTATATTCCGCATGGTGCGTGCAGCCGCGCTGGGTTCCGCCGGGGGTGGCAACATGATCGGCAGTACCCTCGAACATCCGGCTACCGTCAGCGCAAGCAAGCGCTGGGCGAAAATTGCCGGTAAGGAATACCGCGCCGCGGTGCACAGTAACGACAGCGCAACGATCACTGCCGACGATTACGCCGGGGTAGTGGATGCCGACACCCGTGTGGCGACGATTATCCACACCAGTCCGGTTACCGGTATGACGGTAGACATCCCCGCGGTGGTTAAAACCATCCGTGCGGCTTCGCCTGACTGCATCATCATTCTCGACGGTATCCAGCATGCCGCACACGGTGGTCTCTCCATCGATGCCTACGATATCGATGGTTACGCGGTCTCGGCCTACAAGGTATTCTCCCGCCACAACTATGGTTTCGCATGGTTATCGCCACGCCTGGCGACCTTGCCCCACGATCACCTCGACGGCACTGCGGACGATTTCTGGGAGATGGGTACGCGGGATACCTCGGCGTTTGCCTGTACCAGCAAGGTGATCGAGTACTTTGACTGGCTCGGTTCTCATTTCACCGATTCCGCTGATCGACGCGATCGTATCCTGGCGGCGGGGGAAGCCATCGGTGAACATGAACACGACCTGATCGAGTTGATGATCAACGGTGCCGGTGAGCAGTCTGGGTTACGCGATATGCCCGAGGTTTATGTGATCGGCGGGCACGACAATGCCGCCCGTGAAGGCATGGTGTCGATAATTGTCGAAGCTAAACCCTGCGCCGAAGTGGTTGCCGAGCTCAATGCCAGGGGAATTCGCACCCACGTGCGTAAAGCGGATTACTTTTCCGGCAACATCCTGGAACCCCTGGGTAGACCTACCTGTATCCGGGTTTCGATGTGCCATTACAATACCGACCGCGAAGTACTGACTTTTCTGCGTGAACTGGAAGCTATCATCGCCGCGCATAACGAATCAGGGGTAAACGCGGCCTGAGGCGGCGCATGAAAACCGGCTTCGCCGTCCCCGCGTACGCAGGTATCTCGCAATGACGGCAACTGCAGAGGATTTTAGCTGTGGCGGGAGTGACCGTATGCTGCAGATAATCGGTGCCGGGCCCGCGGGCATGAGCCTGGTGCTCGCTTTGTGCAACCGGATTGCAGCGGCACACGGCGATGCCGTGCGCGAGCAGCACATGCTGGATAACCTGAAGATGTTCGAAGCGGGCAGCAAGCCCGGTGGTAAAATGGGGCATTATCATGTCAACGCGAACACCAGTGCGCACGATGTAGTGCGGGGAATCGGTGATGGCACCCCTTTCGTGGCGGTGCGCGATCATTATCTCCAACATCCGCAGACGCAATCAGAACTTATCCCGCTACGCAGAATAAATGCGCTGATGGTCAAACCGCTGGTGCAAGCCATGGGCGAATTCCTGGGCCACCGCATGCAGTGCGAGATCAAGGTAGCGCGTATCGAGATTAATGATGACGCGTTTGCCAGCTATGATAATGAGAATCGATTGCTGGCGCGTAGCAAAAACCTGCTGTTTTGTTGCGGGGCTGACGAAACCCCGTTAGCCGAATTGCGGCCTTACCTGGATCGCTGGGAAGGCTCGGCAAGATTCCTCTTGCGTGACCACCTCGATGGCCTGGCCGAATGCAAGCGTCCTATCGTTGTAATCGGTGCTTCGCACAGCGCCTTTTCCTGTGTCTGGCGCCTGCTATACGATCCGTTGTTTGCCGGGTTCGCGAGCGGCAGGGAAATCCTCATGTTGCAACGCCGCGAACGTATCAAACTGCGCTGTACGCCTGAGTTCGCCAGCGAGCATCGAATTGACTATGATCCGGAAACTGATGTTTGCCCCACCACTGGGTTGGTATTTCGCAATGGTGGTTTGCGCAAGGATGCCAAAACCCTTTATCTTAAAATTCGTGACGGGCAGGAAAACAGGGTCAGACTAGTGCAGATGTCCGGGCTAGCTGGGCAGCAAGATTTACTCGGGCAGGCTGGATTGATCCTGCAGGCGACCGGATTCGGCAGCAAGCTGCCGATTGTCGAGCGGCAGGGTCGTGCGATTCGGGTCGGAAACCCGACCAGTGACGGCGAGCTGTGCGATCTCGATAGCGCAGCCACGGTTGCGGGATTGTTCGGTATGGGGCTTGGGTTGAATATCCTGCCGCCGGGCGCAGCAGGGGGTGAGCCGAGTTTTACTGGCGGCATCCATGGGTTTCAGTCTTACCCGCTGTCGATAGCGCCTCGAATTATCAATCGTATGCTGGCAGACATGCCGACGGAGATGAGCAATTGAAAACACATGCACAGGCAGTGGTTATCGGCGGTGGGCTGGTGGGTTGCTCGATTCTTTATCATCTCACCAAACTCGGCTGGACCGATGTCATGCTGCTCGAACGAGATGAGCTGACCTCGGGCTCGACCTGGCACGCGGCAGCCGGCATTCATGGTTTGCATGACCACAATAATATTTCCAGGCTGCAGTATTACACCATGCAACTTTACGCGGAACTGGAACAGGAAACCGGGCAGGGCTGTGGCATCGTGCAGCCGGGGTCGCTGTACCTGGCGCAGACGCGTGATCGCGAACACCAGCTACGCATGCAGGCGGCGAAGGCGAAGTACTTCCAGGTCGAGTTTCACGAATTGTCGCGTGCCGAGGCCGAGAGCATGCACCCGCTGGCTAATTTCGACGGTATCCGTTGCATTATGTACGAGCCCGACGGCGGTAACGTCGACCCATCCGGGGTGACTTACGCTTACGCCAAGGGCGCGCGTCAGCGCGGTGCCGAAGTGCATCGCTTTACGCCGGTTATCGCGACCACCCAGCGCAGCGATGGCAGCTGGGATGTCGAAACCGACAAGGGCAGTGTGCATGCCGATGTAGTGATTAACGCGGGCGGATTATGGGCGCGGGAAGTTGCCGCGATGGCAGGTTTCGAACTGCCGCTAATGCCGCTCGAGCATCAGTATTTTGTCACCGAGACCATTCCTGAGATCGAGGCGCTGGAAAAACGTCTGCCGCTGGTCGCCGATCGCGACGGGGAGTACTACATGCGTCAGGAAGGGCAGGGGTTGCTGGTCGGCGCCTACGAAAGAGATGGACGTTTCTGGGCCGAACAGGGCACGCCGATGGATTTCGGTCACGAGTTGCTCGATGACGATCTCGAGCGGATCGAAGACAACATGCTGCGCGCCTTCGAACGCGTCCCGGTGTTGGCCGAAGCCGGCGTCAAACGCGTCATAAACGGGCCGATGATCTGGTCACCCGACAGTTCCGCGCTGATCGGACCGGTACCCGAGTTGCAAAACTATTTTTGCTGCTGTGGCATTATCCCCGGCTTTTCGCAGTCCGGCGGACTAGGCATGACCATGGCGCAGTGGATCGTGGAAGGTGAACCCGAGATGGACCTGTTCCCCTGGGATCTGGCTCGTTTCGGTGACTGGGCGAGCAAGCCATTTACTAAAGCACGCGCTCTGGATCAGTACTCGCACCGTTTCAAACTCCATTACCCCTCCGAGGACCGCGCGGCCGGCCGGCCGCTCAATACACGACCGGTTTACGCACGGCAGAAAGCGTTGGGTGCAGTGTTTGGACTGAGCTACGGCTATGAACATCCGCTGTGGTATGCGCCATCAGGAACGGAGGCAATCGAGACTTACGGCTTCGAACGCCAGAACTGTTTCGAACCCGTGGCCGCGGAATGTCGTGCATTGCGCGAGGCGGTCGGCATTATCGATGTATCGAACTTTGCCAAGTATAGAATTCGAGGCGCCGGTTCGGCGGACTACCTCGATCGTCTGGTGGCGAACCATGTGCCGTCGGAGATCGGCCGCTCCTGTCTGACGCCGATGATTGGATTGCGTGGCGGAATCGCGGGTGATTTCACCATTACCAAACTTGCTGAAGACGATTTCCTGATGATCGGTTCCGGCATCGCGGAACGCTATCATCAGCGTTTCTTCAACATGGTTAGCAGGCTGGACAGCGTCAGTTTCGAGAGTTTTACCGAGGCCTGGGGCGGCTTCAATGTGGCCGGCCCAAATGCGCGCAAACTGTTGCGGCAGTTGACTGATGCCGATTTGTCCAACGACGCCTTCAAGTTCATGCGCAACCAGCGCATCAAGGTTGCCGGTATCGATGCCGTCGCCATCCGGGTTTCTTTCAGCGGGGATCTTGGCTGGGAAATCTACGTGCCGCTCGAGCATCAGCTGGCCCTTTACGATGCGCTACTCGAAGCGGGTAGCGCACTCGGCGCGCGTCCGGTTGGTGGCCGTGCCCTGCTTTCACTGCGCGTCGAAAAAGGCTATGGCAGCTGGAGTCGCGAGTATTCTCCCGAGTACTGGCCGCAGGAAGTCGGGCTGGATCGTCTGATCAAACTCGATAAACCCGAGTTTCTCGGACGCGAAGCCTATCTCGAGATAAAAGATAATCCGCCACGTGAGAAACTCGTCGTGGTGCAGATAGTAGAAAGCGATGCGGATGCCAACGGTGGTGAGCCGGTCTTCCTTACCGATGGCACCCCGGTAGGGCGGGTCAGTTCAGGTGCATTTGGGCATAGCGTCGGGGCTTCGATTGCGCTATGTTTTATCAGGACCGAACATGCTGTTGCTGACACCGAAGTCGATATCGCGATTCTGGGTATTCCACATCGCGCCGTCATATTAGAGAACCCGCCCTTTGATGCCAGGGGCGAACGTTTGAGAGCATAACTTATGGCCAGTAATCCTTACTCGATTCCCAACCCCAAGGTTGACCCGACACGAAGACCGGCGATGCGCCCGGATAACACCCCGGATGACAACGATCGAATTGAAATCGGTCCGACGCCGCTCGCCTATGCGGAATGGGAAGCGGCAGGTTTGCAATGCCCGGACCTGCCGGCGATGCGCCAGTACCGACTCGACCGGATCGTCGCGAGTCTTGTCGCCAGTGACCTCGACGCGGTGCTGTTATTCGATCCGCTGTCGATTCGCTACGCCACCGATACCACGCATATGCAGTTGTGGAATGCGCACAACCCGTTTCGGGCCTGCATGGTGACCAGCGATGGTTACATGGTGCTGTGGGAATACGGCGGTTACCCTTACCTGTCGGAGTACAATCCGCTGGTACGGGAAGTGCGCGCGGGCGCGTCGTTTTTCTACTTTGCCACCGGTCAGCGTACCGAGGAAAAGGCAGAGTTGTTTGCCGGCCAGATCATCGACCTGCTGCAACAGCGCATCGGCAAGGGCAGGCGGGTCGCGGTCGACAAGATTCAGATCGCCGGGTTACGCGCGCTCGACCAAGCCGGTATCAAGGTCATGGATGGCGAAGAATTGATGGAACAGACGCGCGCGATCAAGGGACCTGATGAAATCCTGGCGATGCGTTGTGCGATCAATGCCTGCGAGGCTTCGATCGCGGAAATGCGTGAACTTACCCGGCCCGGCATGACTGAAAATGACGTCTGGGCCGAATTGCACAAATCCAGTATACGCCGCGGTGGTGAATGGATCGAAACCCGTATTCTGTCCAGCGGTCAGCGTACCAATCCCTGGTTCCAGGAATGCGGTCCACGCATCATCGGTAACAATGAAATCGTTGCCTTTGATACCGATTTAATCGGTTGTTACGGTATGTGTACCGATATTTCACGCACCTGGTTTATTGGCGACGGGCAGCCCACGCAGCGGCAGAAGGATATGCACAGGCTCGCGCATGAACATATTATGACCAATGCCGCGATCGTTAAACCGGGAATGAGTTTTCAGGAACTCACCGAGCAGGGCCATCATTTGCCGGACGAATATATTCCACAGCGCTATGGCTCGAAGTTCCACGGCGTCGGGTTGTGTGACGAGTGGCCGGCGATCAAGTACCCGATTGACTGGGAGGAACGCGGTTATAGTGGTGTTCTCGAACCCGGCATGATGCTCTGTGTCGAAGCTTTCGTGGGTGAAGTAGGGGGCCCGGACGGGATCAAGCTGGAGGATCAGCTACTGGTAACCGAAGAGGGTTACGAAAACATGGTAGTTTGTCCGTTTGATCCCTTGTTGATGGCTTGAAATTGACGTTAAGTGTTCGTGGATAACGAGATTGTAGGGT
>JBATHL010000558.1:0-2675 GCA_049666745.1 Gammaproteobacteria bacterium | reverse complement strand
TCTAGCACTGGAGTTATCGGTCAGAGGGCATGGAACAAAATGAAGATTCTGTTCCATGCTTTTTTTTGCCCAGTCGCTAACCCGCAGCCTTTAATCGACGGCTTAGCTGGTGCCGAGAAAGTCGAGCAGCACCGCATTGAACAAATGCGGCTTCTCGAGGTGCACCGCGTGCGAGCAGCCGGGAATGACCGCCAGATGTGCGTCCGCGATCTCTCGCCAGAGCTGTTCGGGCTGGTTCCACAGGTAAGCCCGGTCCCCGTCGCCCCACAGCACCAGGGTCGAGGACGCGATTTTCGGCAGTGCGGATACGCCGGACCAGCTTTCCATAGCTGACAACCCGGCCAGGGCCGCCTGCAGCGAGGCCTTTACCGCGAGTTCGGCGCAGACCCTGTAGCCGCTTGCCGACTCCCCGTCCTGAAACCAGGTGGCCGCGATGCGACGTCCGGTTTCTTCGACGCCTTTTTCTTTCACGCCGCGTCTCGATTCGTCGATCGTCTCGAAGCGCCCGGGCATAATGCCGACGGGCCCCGTCCCGTATAGCACCAGTTTGTCGACGCGCTCGGGCGCCAACGCGACCATTTCCTGGACAATCATACCGCCCATCGAATGCCCGACCAGATGAAACCGGTCTACCTCGAGTTTGTCGAGTTCACCCAGTACATACTGCGCGAGCTCGCGGATGGTTTCGGGGGTTGTCATCGTATGGTTTTCACCAAAGCCCGGCAGGTCGGGCGTGATGACCCTGAAGTGTGCGGCAAAAATTTCGACCTGGTCCGCCCATTGCAGCCCGCCACCGAGGTAGCCATGCACGAAGACAAGCGACTTCATCGACACCAGGCCTTTTGGCGACTGATTATCGTTGCGGGCATCTTTCAGACTTGCCTATTTGCGCTCACCCTGCACGATCCGGTCGAGAATCATGGCGCAGAATAAAATGGCGAAGCCGGCCAGTATGCCCTGACCGACATTGGCATATTGCAAGGCTTCGAGCACGTCCTCACCGAGACCCTTGGCGCCAATCAACGAAGCCACGACCACCATCGCGAGACTCAACATGATGGTCTGATTGATCCCGGCACGAATCGATGGGCTGGCCAGCGGCAGATCGACGCGCGTCAACAGGTACCATTTACTGCCACCGAACGAGATCGCCGCCTCGCGCACATGCTCGGGCACGCCGCGCAGCCCGAGCACGGTCAGGCGCACCACCGGCGTTCCGCCAAAGATCATCGTGGTCACCACCGCGGCGGGTTTGCCCGTGCCGAAGAACGCAATGACGGGAATCATGAAGACGAAGGCCGGCATGGTTTGCATAAAGTCCATGATCGGACGAATGAAGGCGTAGAAACGCTCGCGGCGCGCGCAGTACATGCCAAGTGGAATGCCGATGACAATCGATAAACAGGCCGCCGTTCCGAGCAGGGCCAGGGTCGTCATGGCCTTTTCCCAGAAGCCGAGCAGCCCCATATACAATAAAAAAGCGCCCGAATAAACGGACGCACGAGGACCCGCGGAGAGCCAGGTCAGGAGGATAATGAAACTCGCGATCACCATCCAGGGCGTTTCCACAAAGATCAATTCCAGACCATCGAGTACGGCTCGAATGGCGTAGGTGATAGCATCGAAAAAGGTTTCACCATTGGTCACACAAAACGTGAAAAAGGTTTCGACCCAGCCGATACTGGTCAGGCGGATTCCATGTTCGGTCGGAAACTGAATCAACCAGGGATAAAGCCCTGGAAAACTGTAGTGGGTTACCGTTGCCACCAGGATCACGACAACGAAGCAGCAACTCAGGGCGATATGCCGCGGGGTCATGCCGGTCACGATTCCCGGGTCCGAGAGCCAGTCGGAAAAACGCTTCTCGAGTAAAGTATTGGCGATCACCGCCTGGCAGGCCTTGACCGCCAATAACGCAATAATGCCGACTGTCGCTATCACCAGCCCGGTGCCGTCCAGTTGCTCGGCCTCGAGCCGAATGCCACCGATCGCGTCTTCCAGCGATTCAACCGTGCGCCGGTAGACGTCGATTTTGTCGGTATTGTTTTCAATCGCCGAGGCCAACTGCTGACGCCTGAGTTCGAGCGTGCCCTCTATCTTGGCTATGCGCTCCCAGGCTTCCGACGACAGGTCGCCAAACAGGCCGCGCACGATTTGCACGATAGCCAGGGTTTCCAGAATCAGAAAGGTCAGACCCCAGTTCCACATACCGCGGGCAGAGAACCAGATCGGTCCGAGTACGCCGGCCCAGACATTCAGCGTCCAGACGAATTTTGACTCACTACCGATTTTCGCGAATTCGTGACCATAGTATTCGGGACTGGTTTTGACAAAGCGGACAACCTGGCGTTCACGCTCCGCGAGAAAGTCTGCTTCTTCTCCGCTGCCCGGATCTTCGGCTGTGTCGAGGTTTTGCTCGTTCATGATGTTTCCGCTCCCGCTATGACCGTTTGCAGGATATCGGGACGTGTGATCACGCCAACTTCCGCACCGGCGTCGCACACGACAATCGGGGCATCGTCATCGATGGCCAGCTGGATCAGCCTGCTTAAGGATTCGTCTTCGTTAACCCGGGGCGCGTCGTCTGGCGGCTGCCCGACTTTCGCCAGGTATTTTTCCATGGGTTGCATCACCGCATGCGCGCGCACGATCTTCAGGCGCGAGATGCCGGCGAC
>JBATHL010000557.1:0-18296 GCA_049666745.1 Gammaproteobacteria bacterium | reverse complement strand
TACTAATGCGGGTATTCACCGTGACGATTTAAGATTCATGTCCCAGGGCAGAAACGCGAGTGAGATACTTTCCCGGGGGCAGAGCAAGCGTCTGTGTATGGCTTTGTTGCTGGCAGCGTTGAAGGTGGTTAGTAAGTCGAGGCAAAACAGGATCATCCTGTTGATCGACGATCTCAATTCAGAACTGGACAGCAACGCACAAAATACAGTTTACCAACAGTTGGTTGAAATGGATTTACAGATGTTTATCAGCAACATCGATAGCGCCATTCCGGAGCCTATCAGAGGAAAAGAAATTAAATTGTTCCACGTGGAACATGGTATAATCAGACCTCGAAATTTCAGCTAGATCCTTTCATGTCAAACTACGATTCCACTAGCATTCAAGTGCTAAAAGGCCTCGATGCTGTACGTAAGCGGCCAGGCATGTACATTGGTGATACCGATGACGGCACCGGCCTGCATCATATGGTTTTTGAAGCCGTCGATAATTCTATCGATGAAGCCCTGGCAGGACATTGTAAGGAAATTAAAGTTGTTATACATAGCGATGGATCAGTATCGGTAAAGGATGACGGCCGGGGAATTCCAGTCGATATTCACGAGGAAGAGGGACGTTCTGCTGCAGAAGTTATTATGACGGTATTGCATGCTGGCGGTAAGTTTGATGACAATTCGTACAAGGTGTCAGGTGGTTTGCATGGTGTTGGTGTTTCGGTGGTCAACGCGTTGTCAGAAACGCTGTCGCTACGTATAAAGCGCCAGGGGAAACTCTATACCCAGGAATACAGGATGGGAGAACCTCAAGGTGATCTAGAGGAAGTTAAGAATACCGATCAAACCGGGACCGAGTTACGCTTTTTGCCCAGCCCAACTATTTTTGGCGATATTGAATTTCACTACGATATTCTGGCAAAGCGTTTGCGTGAACTGTCTTTTTTAAACTCTGGTGTCCGCATTCACCTGTTTGATGAGCGCAGTAACAAGGAAGATCTCTTTGAATACGAAGGCGGTATCCGCGCTTTTGTGGAGCATTTGAATAAAAACAAGACTCCGATTCACGACAAGGTTATCACTATCAAGATGGAATTGGATACTGTCGAAGTTGAAGTTTCGATGCAATGGAATGACTCATACCAGGAAAATATCTTTTGCTTTACCAACAATATTCCACAGCGTGATGGCGGTACCCATTTATCAGGATTCCGGACTGCATTGACCCGTAGCCTGAATCAATACATGGAAAACAACCAGGGCAAGAAAGAGAAACTTAACACCAGCGGTGATGACGCGCGCGAAGGCCTGACCGCGGTTCTATCAGTTAAAATTCCTGATCCGAAGTTCTCGTCACAAACTAAAGACAAACTTGTTTCCTCGGAAATCAAAGGCATTGTCGAGTCGGTTGTTGGGGAACACCTGAGGGATTTTCTGCAGGAGCATCCGGTGGATGCCAGGTCGATTACGAGCAAGATTCAGGACGCGGCGAGGGCGCGGGAAGCAGCGCGCAAGGCGCGTGAAATGACACGTCGCAAGGGCGCCCTCGACATTGCCGGCCTGCCCGGCAAACTGGCCGATTGTCAGGAAAAAGATCCGTCCCTGTCAGAAATATACCTGGTGGAAGGAGACTCAGCCGGCGGTTCGGCAAAACAGGGCCGCAATCGTAAAACCCAGGCGATTTTACCCCTCAAGGGAAAAATTCTGAATGTCGAAAAAGCGCGTTTTGACAAGATGCTGCAATCAGCCGAGGTAGGTACATTGATAACTGCGCTAGGTTGTGGAATCGGGCGCGACGAGTTTGATATCGATAAACTGCGTTATCACCATATTATTATCATGACTGATGCCGATGTTGATGGTTCTCACATTCGTACCTTGCTACTTACCTTTTTTTATCGGCAAATGCGTGAATTAGTCGAACGCGGGCACGTTTACATTGCACAGCCGCCTCTTTACAAGGTCAAGAAGGGTAAGCAGGAGCGCTACGTTAAGGATGACAAAGAGCTGAATGCATATTTACTACAGCTAGCCATCGAGGGTGCAAATCTTCATCTCGCCGATGATGCACCACCTATATCTGACCTGGCTCTGGAAAATCTGGCGCGTCAGTTCATAACCATACTCGCAATTTTTGAGCGCCTGAAAAGGCATATCCCGGCAGAAGCGCTTGAAGAATTGATCGATTTACCAGTAGTAACCGAATCAACCCTGCTCGACGAAAAAATAATTGGCGAATGGGGCGAAGTGCTGGTTTCGCGCCTTAACGAAAAAAGCGGCAACTCTTTGTCCTACAATGTGTCGGTTAAGAGCGATGATGACAGCAACCAGTTCGGACTGATTTTAGAAAAACGCCTGCATGGGCTTACCACTCCCAGTGAGCTGAGTAGCGATTTCTTTAATGGTGCTGATTACCATCAGATAGCCCAGTTTGTTGAGCAGGTGGGAGATTTATTTACCGGTGAATCGCACATAAGTAGAGGTGAGCGTCGCTTACAGGTAGAGAAGTTCAGCGAAGCCTATTTCTGGCTAATGCGAGAAGCGCGTAAGGGCCTGAACATTCAACGCTACAAAGGTCTGGGTGAAATGAACCCCGAGCAACTCTGGGAAACAACTATGGATCCGGAAAATCGACGTTTACTCAAGGTTCGTATCGAAGACGCCATTGCCGCAGATGATGTATTTACTACCCTGATGGGAGATCAGGTGGAGCCGCGCCGCAATTTTATCGAAACGAATGCGCTCAATGTCAGCAACCTGGATGTATAGTAACCCATTGATATTATTATATTAATTTATATATAAGAACAGTTTAACAGGCAGGGAGTAACCGGTTTGATGCCGAATGACACAATACGGTCGTCATTCAGCTTTCGCCGCTGCGTCCGCTATCACTGCGCGACCGACGCAGAAAACGCAGTGGTGAAAACTCGCAGCCAGACCGGGATCCCGAATAAGTACAGCGTCCGGCTGTTTGACCTGATCGCCTGTAAAAAGTTAACCGCCGGGGCGGCAATAGCGGCCTGGTCTCTGTTTTTCCAGTACACAGGTACGCATCGTTTCAATTCGTACCTCATTTGACGTTTAATTGCCGGGCTTAGTTAAGTAGACTAGCGCACTTTATGTTCAACCGATGACCGCAAACTTGACCAATCCATTACTCGAACCAGGCGCGCTACCGGCATTTAGTAAAATCATGCCGCAAATGATCCAGCCGGCGATCGAACATTTGATCAGCCAAAACCGTAGCGCGATAGGGCAGCTCTCAGCCCAAAAACAGCCTGACTGGGATAACCTGATCAAGCCGTTATCGTTAATGAACGATCGTCTGGAAAAGGCATGGTCTCCTGTACGGCACCTTAATTCGGTAAAAAGTACTCCCGAACTGCGCGACGCGTACAACAGTTGCTTACCCCTGCTCAGCGAGTACTCGACCGAAGTTAGCCAGAATCACGATTTATATCAGGGTTATCGCAGTATTGCGGACTCTGAAGCATTTACCACATTTTCCCCGGCCCAACAAAAAGCTGTCACCGATGCACTATTGCATTTCAGGCTGGGTGGTGTCGAACTCGATGGCAAGGATGCCGCCCGTTATCAGCAGCTACAGAAAGATCTGTCAGAACTGCAGTCCAAATTCGAAAACAACCTGCTGGACGCCACCCAGGCCTGGCAGTATGTGACCGAAGACAAGACGGAATTAGATGGCTTACCCGAGTATGCGCTGGCGATGTTAAGCCAGTTAGCCGAACAAAAGGGTTTGACCGGTTATCGAGTGACCCTCGATATGCCGTGCTATCTCGCGGTAATCACCTATGCAGATAATCGGGACCTGCGAAAATCAATTTATGAAGCTTACGTGACGCGAGCCTCGGATCAGAAAATTACCGATAAAATCTGGGATAATGCGCCGAATATGGTAAAAATTGTTGCTAAAAGACAAGAAAAGGCAAAAATACTTGGATTCAACAATTATGCAGAATATTCGCTTGAGACCAAAATGGCGAGTAACGTTGAACAGGTCATTGAGTTTCTCAACGATCTTGCAAAACGATCACGCCAGGCAGCTATCACCGAGGTTAACGAACGCCAGGCCTACGCTGAATCGTTAGGTTTTGTTGGTGATCTGGACGCCTGGGATTACAGTTATTACGGCGAAAAACTGAAACAGAACAGATATCAGATTTCCGATGAAGATTTAAAGCCCTATTTTTCTGACGCCCGGGTTATAAGCGGCTTGTTCGACTTAGTAGCGAAGCTTTACGGGGTTCGTATAGACGTGGTTGAAACAGACATCGACCGCTGGGATGAGGCGGTCGGCTTTTACCAGATAGCAGATCAGCAGGGGGAAGCTATCGCTTACTTTTTCCTGGACCTGTACGCCCGTGAAAACAAGCGTGGTGGCGCCTGGATGGATGAATGCGTAAATCGTTATCGTATCGATGGCACCACCCAACTGCCGGTCGCCTACCTGACATGCAACCTGACGCCGCCATTGGGTGATGAAGTGGCGCTTTTTACCCACGATGAAGTGATTACACTATTTCACGAGTTCGGCCATGGCCTGCACCATATGCTAACCCGGATTGACGTGCCCGATGTGGCTGGTATCAATGGGGTCGAGTGGGATGCGGTTGAATTACCAAGCCAGTTCATGGAAAACTTTTGCTGGCAACGGGAAGCATTAAAAATGTTTGCCCGCCACTATCAAACCCAGGAACCGCTACCTGACGCGCTATTTGAACGGATGATTGACGCGCGGAATTTTCAAAGCGCTTTGCAAATGCTACGCCAGATCGAATTTTCATTGTTTGACATACGCCTGCATCAGTTGCCAGAGATTACTTCGGCCACGCAGATTCAGACGATTCTGGACGAGGTAAGAGCCGAGATATCAGTCGTCAAAACCCCTGCTATTAATCGTTTTCAGAATGGTTTTTCACATATTTTTGCAGGCGGGTATGCCGCGGGTTATTATAGCTACAAGTGGGCGGAGGTCTTATCCGCCGACGCTTTTGCTGCATTTGAAGAAGAAGGGATTTTCAATCCAGAAACCGGGCAAAGATTCCTGCGCTGTGTGCTAGAACAAGGTGGCTCACGTCCAGCGATGGAATCTTTTAGTTGTTTTCGTGGCCGTGAACCCGAAATCGACGCGTTATTAAGGCATAGTGGGATAAGCTAACTGATGTTAAAAAGAATTTTACTCGGAGTGACCCTGCTGTCTTACTGCGTGCTGTTGTCAGCGCAGGAAGCCAGCGATCAGGATAAAGACAAACTGTATATAACCGATCAGTTACGACTTTCCCTCTATACCTCGGCTAACTCGCAAAGCAAGGTCGTCAAGTTATTGCAATCCGGCGATTTACTCGAAGTAGAAGAACTTTCCGGGGCTTATGCTTTTGTTACCGCTCCGGGCGGCGTTAAGGGATGGGTCAAACGAGGTTTCCTGGTAGACAAGCCAACCCACAACCTCTTACTCAGGGATGAACAGCAGAAAACCCTGGAACTCACGGCAGAAATCGAAAAGCTGGCCAACAGCAAGGCAGTAATCGATCAGTATGAACAGGACATGGATAAACTGGTCGTAAAAATTGATGAGCTGGAAACCGAGAAGCAAAAGGTAAACGAATCTAACGCGGAATTGCAACAGCTGGTCGAAGCCAAGCAACGCGAAATCGATCGCAGGGATGATGATAGCGCTCCGGCGATGCTCGTTTTATGGGATACCTTCAGAAGTTACTGGCAATGGATAACCCCGATGATTGCACTCATCATATTGTTGAGTTTCCTGGTCAGTAAGGTAATTATTGAATCCCGAATCAAAAGCAAGTTCCACGGCATAAAGATCTGGTAAATGGAATACAGGGATCTGCGGGACTTCATCGACCAGCTGGAACGAGGTGGCGATCTCAAACGCATTAGCAGGCGTATCTCTCCTAATCTCGAAATCACAGAAATCTCTGATCGTGTTTTGCGGGCAGGTGGTCCGGCACTACTATTTGAAAACCCGGGGGAAAGTAAAATTCCGCTACTTTCCAATCTCTTCGGCACCGAGCAACGGGTTGCACAGGCTTTAGGAGAAGACAATGCGGCTGCATTACGTGAAGTCGGCAAGCTGCTTGCATTTCTAAAAGAGCCCGCGCCACCCAAAGGTTTCAAAGAAGCAATGAAAACCTTACCAATTTACAAGAAAATCCTTGATATGTCGCCAAAATCGGTGAAAAACCCGAAATGTCAACAGATTCAGTTTCATGGTGACGATGTCGACCTGTCGATCCTGCCTATCCAGACCTGTTGGCCGGGCGACGCCGCTCCACTAATTACCTGGGGCCTTGTCACTACCCGGGGACCAACCAGGCAACGCCAAAATCTGGGCATCTATCGGCAGCAGTTAATTGGCCGTAACCGTCTGATTATGCGCTGGTTGTCCCATCGGGGAGGTGCGCTCGACTATAAAGAATGGTGCGAGCAAAAAAGCGATGAACCATTTCCTGTATCGGTGGTGCTGGGTTGTGATCCGGCGACAATTCTTGCCGCGGTTACGCCGATACCGGATTCGTTGGCCGAATACGCCTTTGCCGGTCTTCTGCGCGGCAGCAAAACTGAAGTCGCCAGTTCGCTACTTTCCGATCTGGAGATTCCGGCGCGGGCCGAAATCGTGCTCGAGGGTCATATTTATGCCAACGATGTAGCCGAAGAAGGCCCATTTGGAGATCACACCGGGTATTACAATGAGGTCGAAAGTTTTCCGGTGTTCACCGTTGAAGCGATGAGCATGCGCGAGGACCCGGTATATCACAGTACCTATACCGGTCGACCACCGGATGAGCCCTCGGTACTGGGGCTCGCGCTTAACGAGGTATTCATCCCGATACTGCAAAAGCAATTCCCCGAAATTATCGACTTTTATTTACCCGCCGAGGGTTGTTCATACCGAGTTGCGATCGTCAGCATCAAAAAACAGTACCCGGGCCACGCCAAGCGGGTAATGATGGGCGTATGGTCGTTTCTGCGCCAGTTTATGTATACCAAGTTTGTCATCGTTGTCGATGACGACATCGATGCGCGTAACTGGGAAGATGTGATCTGGGCTATTTCTACGCGCACCGACCCCATGCGCGATATTACCCTGATTAATAATACACCGATCGATTATCTCGATTTCGCGTCCCCCGTATCTGGTCTTGGCTCGAAAATGGGGCTCGATGCGACCAATAAAATGGCCGGTGAAACCACGCGCGAGTGGGGTGAGCCGATAAAAATGTCGGCCGAAGTCATCGACAGAATCGACACGCTCTGGGCTGAGCTCGGACTCGATTAACGCCTGTTTTTGCACCGCCATAAGAATTGGACGATAATCCCGGGTAACAACAAGCTACAGCAACGGAGGTAACATGCGCTCAATCATGGTGTTAAATTCCAAAGGTGGATCGGGAAAGAGCACGATAGCCACCAGTATCGCGAGCTACTATGCGGCGCAAGGCAACAAGGTTGTGTTGGCGGACTGTGATCCCCAGGCTTCCAGCCTGGAGTGGCTGGCAGCACGCCCCAGCGGGCGTAGCACGATCAGCGGCATCGACGGATCCAGTGGTCATTTCCGGGTTCCGCGTAGCGCCGATTATATCGTCTATGACACTCCGGCTGCGGTTCATGGCAAGGAATTAACTGCTTTCCTGCGCCGCGCTCAGAGCATTATCATTCCGGTGTTGCCATCGCCGATCGATATGCGTGCGGCGACCCCGTTTATCCAGAAGATACTCGACAACGGCCGGGTTGCGCGTAAGGAAGCCCGGGTGGCGCTTATTGCTAATCGCTGCCGGGAAAATTACAATATTTACCACCAGCTCGATACCTATTTGCGCAAGGTTCGCAAAGCACCGTTTATCAGTGTATTAAGAGAAACCCAGAACTATGTGCGCGCCGCCGAGCGCGGCCTCGGGGTCTTTGAGCTCGCACCCTATTCGGTACGCAAAGACCTCGATCAGTGGGCGCCGATTATTCGCTGGCTCAACAGTAAACGCAGCCAGCCTGTAGCCTGACCCTATCATCGAAGCCAGCTATCGTGTCACGGTAACGCCGACAGGTGAGCAGTTCGATTGCCCGGCACAGAAGCCAATTCTCGCCGCGGCACATGCTGCCAACATCCTGATTTCCTATAGCTGTCGTAGCGGGCAATGCGGTTCCTGCCTGGGAAAGTTGCTCAGCGGCGAGATCGAGTATCCCCGGGGTTTACCGGATGCGCTTAGCCAGCAGCAACACGAAGCGGGCTATGCGTTGTTCTGCAGTGCCCAGGCGACTTCGGATTTGCTAATAGAATTAATCGCACCCGAGTTTTCGACCAGTTAAAATCACCCCAGGGCCTGGTCCACGGCTTGTTGCACCTGGATTGCGCTAGTGTCGTAGAGCTTAATGTCGGTGTGCTGGGGTTGCAGTAGCATGCCAATCTCGGTGCAGCCTAAAATCACCCCGTCGATATTTTGCTCGCGCATGCGGTCGATGATCGCGAGATAGACTTCACGGGATTCGCTTTCGATCTGCCCCTGGCATAACTCCTGGTAAATAATGTCATGTACCATTTGTCGATCGTGTAATTCGGGCACTACCACGTCGATTTCAAACTGCTCGCTGATACGCTTGCGATAAAAATCTAGTTCCATCGTAAACGCGGTACCGAGCAGGCCGATGCGCCCGACACCGTCCCGTACCAGGACTTCAGCGGTAGCGTCTGCGATATGTAACAGCGGAATATCGACCGCTGCGCTGACGATATCTGCGACCTGATGCATCGTGTTGGAAGCGATAAGGAAAAAATCGGCGCCGCCAGCTTCGAGACGACGGGCCGCATCGACCATAATTTCTGCTGCGCCCTCCCAGTCACCGGCATGTTGAAGTTTTTCGATTGGTGCAAAATCAACGCTATACATCAATATTTGCGCTGAATGCAACCCGCCGAGGCGCTGTTTTACCCCTTCATTTATGAGTCGATAGTAAAGCAGGCTGCTTTCCCAGCTCATACCCCCGATTAAACCGATTGTTTTCACCAGATCTGGTTCTCGCTAAAAAAATACACTATAACAGGGATCAACATGCCGAAATTTGACTTCAATATTGCCTTGTCCGCAGATGAAACCCGGACTATCTACGCAGGTCAGGCGCGATACATTCTGGTTGAATCCGCACAGGGTTTGAAGTTGCAACTACCCGCAGTTAATTTTCGCAGCTATGTTACCGCAGACGGCATAAACGGGCGTTTCAGAGTAGAAACTGACGCTGACAACAAGATACTGGCATTACGTAAACTCTAGCCGGTTTTACTGCGCTGATTCTGTTTGGCCGCCAGTTTCAGGATTTTGCGTTGCCTGGCCTGCTGCGCTGCATCAGCGCCGATATGAAGCTCACCACGAGATTTGGCAAGCTGAACCTGCTTTTCGCGTTCGCGGAAGCGGCGGCGTTCACTACTGGACTTACTATCGTAGCAAGCCGGACAACTCACTCCCGGCTGGTACTTTTGACTGTTTTTGTCGGCATCGGTTATGGGCAATCGGCAGGCGTGGCATTGGTCATAACTGCCTTTTTCAAGGGCGTGATTGACACTCACACGATTGTCGAAAACGAAGCATTCACCGTTCCACATAGAATCTTCCTCGGGTACCTGTTCGAGGTAATTCAGTATGCCACCCTGTAAATGGTATACCTCGTCGAAACCCCGTTGACGCAGATATGCGGTCGATTTTTCGCAACGTATACCGCCAGTACAGAACATGGCCACCTTGCGGTGCTTTTGCGGATCCAGGTTCTGTTTTACGTAGGCGGGAAAGTCGCGAAAAGATTTTGTCCCGGGGTGTATCGCGTTGTTAAAACTGCCAATGGCTGACTCGTAATCATTGCGGGTGTCAATCAATGTCACTTCAGGATCATTGATCAAATCATTCCACTCAGCGGGAGTGACGTAGTGGCCACCTTTCGCAGGATCGATATCCTCGACTCCCATGGTTACGATTTCACGTTTCAATTTAACGCGGGAGCGATAAAAAGGCATGCTATCGTCGCCTGAAAACTTGCAATCAAAACCACGCAAGCGGTCATCCTGGCGCAGGTAATCGAGCAACTTTTCGACCGCGGTCGCCGTGCCTGCCACCGTGCCGTTGATACCTTCGGCGGCCAGCAGCAGGGTGCCCCGAATCTGGTTGTCGAGCATTAATTGCAGCAGTGGTTGGCGTAGTTCTTCGAAATTATCGAGCCGCACAAAGCGGTAAAGCGCAGCAATAACGATTGGTGATGACATTGAGCCTCCTGGAGCGTAAATCCAGAGCCATGTTTTAAAGGAGGCGTATTCTAGCGCAGTTATTATGGTTTTGTTAAGTGGTCTTCATGCCGCGGTGTTGGCTTGAGCAATCGATGGCAAATCGGTGTATGTTCCCCTGTGCCACGGGCTGGATGGTGGTGCCCGAACTGAATCGACGCCAATCGGCCTATTTGTCAGGCTTGTCGATCACATCGATGTGATGGTCGATAAAATCTATCTGATCACCCGCGCGGATTTTTTTGCGTTTGCGGGTCTCAACTTCGCCATTGACACTAACCAGGCCGTCGGCGATTGCCTGTTTGGCGTTGCCACCGCTCTCGCTGAGCCCTTCGAACTTAAGGATCTTGTAAAGCTCGACAAATTCGGACTCGAGCTCCGCGATGATGTTGTCTGGATCACTCATATTTACTCGTCGAAATCGATATGAACATCGTCCGGCCAGGGTTGCCCTTTACCGTTTTCAATACAGGATTTTAAGCTCATCATGAAAACCCCCCACTTGGTGGAGCAATGTGCGAGAAACGCATCAGATTTAGGCCAACTATAGTGGCTGAAATTAACAATCGTCTGATTTTTATCTTCCTGCAGTTCAAACGATATCTCGGAACCCTTCCAGTCTTCTGGTATATCCCCCGAATGTCGCCAACGTACCAGACACTCCGGAATTAGCTCGATTACGACGAAATCAGGTCCGCTGCCGCCAAAACGAAAATTAATCGTCGAGCCGACCGCACCCGCACCCCTGGTATCGCTCGTCCACCATCTGGAAAGCCCGGGGTCGGTGGTTAGTAACTCGTAAATCTCGGCGGCGCTACCCCGAATTCCGATACGATGCCTGATTTCAGCCATTGCGCTAGTTTAAACGTTTAATGACATTGGGAATAGACTTGGCGAGAATAACCGCTTCACTCAACGACAGGCTAATCATGATCCAGTGGTATCCAGGCCATATGTACAAGGCGAGCAAGGAATTCAAAAAAATCCTGCCACAGGTCGACCTCGTGATCGAGGTGCTCGATGCGCGTCTCCCCGGTTCCAGTGAAAATCCACTGCTGGCGGAGTTGCGTCGCGATAAGCCCTGCATCAAGCTGCTCAACAAAAGTGATTTATCGGATTCATCGCGTCTGGCCGACTGGATAGCCAGCCTGGAACGGCAAAACCAGGTCAAAACCCTGGTGTGCAGCACCAACGACAATGCGATTGCCGAGCTTCCGGCGTTGTGCCGATCGCTGGTGCCAACACGCAAGAATCGTTCGGCAATGATTTACGCGATGATTGCCGGCATCCCCAACGTGGGGAAGTCGACACTGATAAACAGGCTCGCTAATCGCAGTATAGCGAAGACAGGAAACGAGGCCGCACTTACCCGCATGCAGCAACGTATCGAAGTTTCACCCGAATTAACCCTTATAGATACTCCGGGTATGCTCTGGCCGAATATCGAGAACGAGGCCAGTGGTTATCGCCTGGCTGCCACCGGCGCAATCCGCGATACCGCGCTCGAAATGCAGGAAGTCGCGAGTTTTATTGCAGAATTTCTGCTGCAAACCTACCCCGAAAACCTGATTCGGCGCTATGATATCGAGCCATTACCAGGTTCTGAAATCGAACTGCTGGAAGCGATCGCGCGCAAACGTGGCTGTATCGTTTCCGGCGGTCGGGTGGATCTTGAAAAAGTATCGCGCCTGTTGATCAGCGAGCTGCGTAGCGGCGATCTCGGTGGAATCTGTCTGGAAACCCCTGCAGGTTTCGCCGCCGAACTGGAACAGGTAGTAATAGACCGGGCTGAAAAGGCAGCCGGAAAAGCAGCGCGTAAAGCTGTGCGTGGTAAAAATAAACAGGGGAAATAACCATGATAATTCGCCGGGCACTATCGCAGGACGCCGCCGAACTCACCGAGTTCAATATCAAAATGGCGCATGAAACCGAGGGCGTTGAGTTAATACCCGAGGTGATCACCGCGGGCGTGAAAACCATGATCGATAACCCGCAAATGGGATTTTACCTGGTGGTTGAACTCGACAATGGCATCCAGGCGTCATTGATGGTAACTACCGAATGGAGCGACTGGCGCAACGGTACTTTCTGGTGGATACAGAGCGTCTACGTGCGGCCCCAGTATCGTCGCCAGGGCCTTTACCGGGAGCTCTACCTGCGTGTAAAGGAGCTCGCTGAGCAGGAGCCAGCGGTGTGTGGCTTTCGGCTCTACGTCGAGCGCGACAATACGGCTGCGCAAAGAACCTATGAATCGCTGGGCATGAGCGAAACTGAATACAAGATGTTCGAAGAGCTGCACCCAACGCTTGAGTACAAGAGGTGACCCAAAGTCGTAAGCACCGACAGGTGTCATTCCCGCGTAAGCGCTCTACTGCCCGGAATAAAATGCCCCTGCTAGTAAGCAGATCAAAAAAATCAACACCCGACCTTTACGACACGAGGGACTTTACCGGTTTCCCCTAACAGTGGATGGCAACCTCGGGGGTAGTTCCGCAAAAGACGCTCCCAAACGGCAAAAAACGCCGTTTGGCACATCCCTGTGACCGCTTGGAGCCCGAGGCGCCGGACCGCGGCGTCCTGCCTCGCTACACTTTTGCGGAATTACCCCCAAGGTTGCCTTAGGATGCCAGAGAATCTGCGGTCATTTTTCTGTTCCGGACAGCAATGCGCGCAAGCGGAAATCCTGTAACGCGTCATCATCACCTGCCCGCCGCTTTAAATGGGCGGTGTCAAGCCAGCTTGCTTTGGCATTTCGCTAGTAATATAGTCATCCCTCCTCAACGGGGTGCTCATCAGAGCTGAGAGACGTCATGCAGTCGTCAACCCGATGAACCTGATCCAGTTAATACTGGCGTAGGGATGTGAGCGGATCAAAACTGTTTCCCATCTCTCCGTTTTAATTTTCAGCTAAATGGAGAACAGAATGTATAAGGTTTTACGATTTTTCGGTGGCACGTTGTTGGCGCTGTCGATGCCCTTTGCGGCGCAGGCCGCAACGCCAACCCTCGTGGTGTATACCTACGACTCTTTTACCAGCGAGTGGGGGCCCGGTCCCCAGGTTAAAGCTGCCTTTGAGGCAAAATGCGCCTGCAGCCTCGAGTTGGTGGGTCTCGAGGACGGGGTGTCGATGCTCAATCGACTTAAGCTCGAAGGTAGTAACACCCGCGCCGACCTGTTACTCGGCATCGATACCAGTCTTACCGCTGAAGCTCGCGCGAGCGGACTATTTGAGGCTCATGGCATGACATTGCAGAAGTCGTCGCTGCCGCAGCTCTGGCAGGATGATTTATTTCTACCCTATGACTATGGATATTTTGCGTTTGTCTACAATAAGGAGCGGCTCACCAATCCACCAACGAGTCTGCGCCAGCTGGTGGCAGACGAAGAGGGACCAACCATCCTGATACAGGACCCACGCACGTCAACCCCGGGACTGGGGCTGTTGTTATGGATCAAGAAGGTATTCGGTGACGAGTCAGACGAAGCCTGGGCCCGGCTCTCGAAACGCATAGTGACTGTCAGCAAGGGCTGGAGTGAAGCCTATGGCCTGTTCCTCAAAGGCGAAGCCGACATGGTACTAAGTTACACGACGTCACCGGCCTATCATCTCATCGCCGAGCAGGATGCGCGTTTTGCCGCGGCGCGTTTTAGCGAAGGCCACTACCAGCAGATTGAAGTCGCCGGGCTGGTGCGCGCTAGCCAGCAAAAGCAGCTGGCGCGGGATTTCCTCGAATTTATGCTCAGTGAGAGCTTTCAAAGTATTGTTCCAACCACCAACTGGATGTACCCGGCAGCCCTGGCGCGCTCAAAATTACCTGCAGATTTCGATACACTGATCGACCCATCACCGGCATTGTTGCTCAATGAACAACTGGTGGCGAGTAAGCGTAAATCCTGGGTCGAAGACTGGCTCGAGGTCATGTCGCGATAATCGGTGGACAGGTTGAACTCGCGCGCAATTTCGGCAGGGCTGGTACTTGCGTTACTGGCCTTGATTGTACTGGCGCCAATGGCGGGTTTGCTGAACCTGAGCGGAATACCCGGTTACGAACCAGATGATCTGCGTTTCTGGCAAAGCGCCTATATTCGACGGGTGTTATTTTTCAGCCTGTGGCAAGCCATGCTGTCAATGCTATGCAGCGTGCTGCCGGCGATCCTGGTGGCGCGTGCTTTCGCGTTGCAAGGAGATTTTCCGTTGCGCGGATTATTGCTGCGCCTGTTTGCGTTACCCCTGGTGGTACCCGCGGTAGTAGCCGTGATGGGAGTGGTTTCGGTTTACGGCAGCGGGGGCTGGTTTTCGCTTGGCAGGTCGCTTTACGGGCTTAATGGTATTCTTTTGGCACATGTGTTTTTCAATTTGCCCCTCGCGGTCAGACTGCTGTTGCCACTATGGCAGACGATCCCGCCACACCACTGGCAACTCGGAGAGCAACTCGGTATGAATGCCTGGCAACGCTGGCGCTTTCTCGAATGGCCCGCGTTACGAGAAGGGTTACCAGGCGTCATATTGTTGGTGTTCATGCTTTGCCTGACCAGTTTTGCGGTCGTGCTGACGCTGGGCGGAGGTCCTAAAAGTACCACGCTGGAGGTTGCGATATACCAATCACTGCGCTTTGACTTTGACCCGGCGCAAGCGGTTGTATTGGCCTTGTTGCAACTCTCGATATGTACCCTGGTGGCATTGCTGACGCTGAGGCTGCAGCGTTTGCCCGAGGTTGAGATTGCATTTGCTTCGACTTCGAAGCCTGTCGCTGTGCGGCAAAAATGGCTTAACGTACTGTTTATCCTGGCGGCCGGGGTTTTCGTTGGTATGCCGTTACTGTCGATGTTGATTGATGCCCTTGGCGGCCCGTTATGGCAGGTTATCGGTACCACCCGGCTTTGGCAGTCGTTAGTTAGCACGCTTTTCATCGGTTTTTTCGCGGCCCTGTTTTCGGTCGGTGCCGGATGGTTCCTGCTGCAATATAGCGCCAGCCTCTCCGTGGCGGGAAAAACAAGCAAGGCGCACCTGGTCGATCTTGCCGGCTCGATTGTTTACGTGGTGCCGCCATTGGTCATTGGTAGCGGGCTGTTTGTCCTATTGTCACCACATTTCGATGTATTTGCCTGGGTATATCCGATCGTAATCGCAATTAACGCGGTTATGGGACTACCGTTTGTGATCCGCAGTCTGGGTCCGGCAATGCGGCAGAATCATGCCCGTTATCACTATCTGTGCCAGAGTCTGGCGTTACAGGGCTGGAATCGGTTTCGTTATGTCGAATGGCCGTTGTTACGGCGACCATTGGGTCTCGCCACCGCCCTGGTCGCTGCCCTGGCAATGGGGGACCTCGGCGTTATCGCATTGTTCGGTACCCCGCACAGCACGACTCTGTCACTATTAATCTACCAGCAATTGGGGGCCTACCTGATTCCCCATGCCACGGTGACCGCACTGCTATTACTGCTACTCAGCCTGACCGTATTCTGGGGCCTGGAGCGTATTATCGGAGGCAAGACCGATGCTTGAAATAAAACAGCTCGAGTTTGGCTACGTGGCTGAAGCGGGGCCGACAATGCAGTTCAACCTGGGTGTTGCGGCGGGAGAAATACTAAGCCTGATCGGGCCCAGCGGGTCAGGTAAATCGACGCTGTTGAATCTCATTGCCGGGTTCCTGGCACCGAGTGCAGGTCAGATACTACTGGACGGTATTGCGATTGAGGCATCAAGCGTTGCGTCGCGTCCGGTGTCGATCGTTTTTCAACAGCACAACCTGTTTCCTCATCTCGATCTGTATACCAACGTCGCCCTGGGCGTGGATCCGTCGTTGCGTCTTAGCCGCGAACAAGCCGATGCCGTGGCCGCGGCGCTTGACCAGCTTGGGCTAAGTGATCTGCAACGGCGTAAACCGGGCGAATTGTCAGGCGGCCAGCGTCAACGCGTTGCCCTGGCGCGTGTGCTGGTGCGCAAGCGCAGAATTCTACTGCTCGACGAAGCGTTTGCTGCCCTCGGTCCGGCGTTACGCGCCGAACTGATCGAGGTGGTCAAAAAGCTGGTACAGGATAACAATATGGCTGCCTTGCTGGTGAGTCATCAACCTCGCGACGCGCTGCTCGCCTCGGCGCGTACGGCTTTTATCTGCGCTGGAAAAGTTATCTCGTTGGAACAAACCGGCGACCTGCTCAATCATTCGCAACTTCCGCAAGTGCGTGATTACCTGGGATCGGTATGAAACAGGAAATTATCGAAGAGGTGTTTTCGCGTGCTTCAGCACTGGCGGATTTTACCCCCGCTGATTTTACCATCACTCCTTTAGCGGGCTATACCAACCTGAACTTTCACCTGCACAATCATCAGCACGACTGGGTTTTACGAATTCCACGCGCCAAAACCAATGGCTTTATCGACCGCGCTGCCGAGGCCCACAATCAGGGCCTGGCCCACCAGTTGCAAATAGCACCGCGGGTGTCATGGCGCGACAGCCAGGGAACTACCCTGACACCGACGCTTAGTACCAGCCGTGAGCTATGTGCCGCCGATTTCCGCAACGACACCATGCTGAAAATCATCGTCGACCCCATACGGCGTTTGCATCGCAGTGGACTGCCGTTTCATGGCAGGGTAAATCTGCAGGAGTTGCTGTGCAGACATTTCGCGATGCTCAGCGAGGGCGATCAACAATGCCTGGAACCGCGATTGCGCCAGGCCGAGCGGGTGTTGAAGCTGCTGCAGGATCGCGATGACGTTTATGTCGCCTCGCATAACGACCTGGTGCTGGGAAACCTGATGTTTGACGACAGGCGCTTGTGGTTAATCGACTGGGAGTATTCGGCTATGGCTTCGCCATACTGGGACCTGGCGACGCTATGCAATGCCGCGAATCTGGATCTGCAACAAAGTCAACGTTTGCTGGCTGTCTATTGCGCGGGGGAACGGGTAATGGAAGAATCCGTTCTTTTCGACTATCGGGGTCTGCTGAAATTACTCAGTGATTGCTGGATGGCTACACTCGCGGATTAACAACGCTAAATAATGTTTACCCATTCGGCAAGTCTGTACCTCGCTTCGGTATTGATCTGGGGATCGACCTGGTATGCAATCAAGTTTCAGCTCGGGGTGGTTGCGCCTGAGGTTTCGCTGGTTTACCGCTTTGCGCTGGCGGCAATTATCCTGTTGTCGTTTTGTACGCTAACCGGGCGTTCACTCAGATATTCCGTGCGACAGCACGGGTTTATCGCGTTACAGGGATTGTTTCTATTCTCCAGCAATTACCTTGTATTTTACTGGGCGACCGGTTTGCTGACCTCTGGCATTGTCGCGTTGATGTTCTCCACGGTAATCCTGATGAATATCATTAATGGTGCGATATTCATGCGCCTGGCGGTAAGCAGGCGGGTCATTCTGGGGGCCTGTTTTGGTATTGTCGGTATCGCTTCGATATTCTGGGCCGAGCTGAATGCGGTCGACAACAACGCCGATACCTGGCGTGGTTTGTGGATGTGTCTGCTGGCAACCTACTTCGCTTCGATCGGAAATATTGTTTCGGCGCGTAATCAGAAAAACGATATTCCGGTAATACAGACCAATGCATGGGGGATGGGATATGGCGCGCTGGTGATGGCTCTTTACGCACTGGTAAGCGGGGTTCCCTACAACTATGACCCCAGTTTTAACTATAGCGTCTCGTTGATCTACCTGTCGGTGTTCGGTTCGATCCTGGCGTTTGGCTCCTACCTGACCCTGGTAGGTCGAATCGGTGCGGACAAGGCCGCCTATGCGGCGGTGCTGTTTCCGGTTATCGCTTTAGGGCTATCGACGATATTTGAAAACTATCAATGGAGCCTGCGCGCTGTATTCGGTTTCGCGCTGGTACTGCTCGGTAACTACATCGTGCTCACCAGGACTAAACGATAGCTACGTCCACACTCAAGTGCTTTACTGTCCTGAGGCTAGCTTGGGGGCCAGTCCGCAAAAGACGCTCCCAAACGGCAAAAAGCGCCGTTTGGCACATCCCTGTGA
>JBATHL010000556.1:0-6547 GCA_049666745.1 Gammaproteobacteria bacterium | reverse complement strand
CAGCAGGAGCGGCTTGCAGCGATTGATGCAATAAGGCAAGAAAAGATGGTAAAGAAACTACAGCATGCGTTTGCCGCGGAACTTGATGAGGCAAGCGTGGTTAAGATTGAAAACAACAGTTAGTGGTGAGGTAAGCTGATGAAAGGTGCGCTCGGAGATATGATGAAAAAGGCGCAGGAAATGCAGGAGAACATGCAAAAGGCGCAAGCTGAACTTGCCAACAAGGAGGTCACCGGTGAAGCCGGTGGCGGCATGGTTTCGGTAATAATGCGTGGCACGCATGAAGTTAACCGTGTCACTATCGACCCCAGTCTGATTGACGAAGACGTGGAAATGCTCGAGGATCTGGTAGCCGCGGCGATCAATGACGCGGTGCACAAGGTTGAAAAATCAAACCAGGCAGCGATGCAGGAAATGACGGCCGGATTAAATTTACCTCCCGGTTTCAAATTGCCGTTTTAATCGATGTCATCACCCAGTCTGGACGAGTTAATTACCTCGCTAAAATGCCTGCCGGGTGTTGGGCTGAAGTCCGCTCAACGCATGGCCTTACATTTACTCGAGCGGGATCGGGAAGGTGCCAAGCGCATTGCAGAAGCAATGTCGACTGCTCTGGACAGCGTAAAACATTGTCAGCAGTGTCGCAATTTTTCGGATACCGACCTATGCGATATCTGTAGCGATAGCGGGCGTGATCAGGGCACACTGTGTGTGGTCGAGACCCCTGCCGATGTGTTTGCGGTTGAATCATCGGCGGCTTATCGCGGACGATATTTTGTCTTGTTAGGACGGCTTTCTCCACTGGATGGTTATGGACCGGGTCAGTTGGGACTCGATGAGCTCGAACAGCAGCTAAGCAAGGGAAAGACCAGTGAAATCATTCTCGCAACCAGCGCTACCGTGGAAGGTGATATAACCGCTCAATACATCGCCGATATTGCCACCCGTTATGATGTCCAAAGCAGTCGCCTGGCGCGCGGCATACCACTCGGTGGCGAACTTGAATTCGTCGATAGTGGCACCTTGTCGAGGGCCCTGTCAGGGCGTCAGCAAATTGATTAGAAATTACCACAAGCGGAGGCAGGCAAATGTCTGAAACAATATTTTCCAAAATTATAAATCATGAATTGCCCGCAGATATCGTTTACGAAGACGACGCGGTGATGGCCTTTCGTGATATCCATCCACAGGCGCCGGTACACGTATTAGTCATCCCCAAAGTTGAAATTGCAACGGTTAACGATATCAAACCCGAGCAGGCTGAACTGGTAGGTAAGATGGTGTTGGCGGCGCAGAAAATAGCTGCCGACGAAGGCATTGCCGAAGACGGTTTTCGGCTCGTGTTCAATTGCAATCGGCACGGTTGCCAGGAAGTTTTTCACCTGCATCTGCATTTGCTTGGTGGCAGGCAAATGCGGGGTATCTCGGCCAGTTAACCGTCGCTGGTCTGGGTCAACATCTTGTGATAGTTCTGCATGCGTGATGCTGCGATCTGACCTGATGCTGCCGCCTCGATAACCGCGCATTTGGGTTCGTTCAGGTGCAGGCAGTTATGAAATCGGCAATGCTCGCCCAGATCGCGAATTTCGCGAAACCCATGCGCGATTGGGCGCTCACTGTCTACGAATGGACTGAAGCCCCGTACCCCGGGGGTATCGATCAAATCACCACCCACGGGCAAATGGTAGAGCCGGCTGGCACGGGTCGTGTGACGCCCTTCTTCATTCGCTTCTGAAATACTTGCGATTTTGATTTTTTCTGCAGGCAACAGCCATTGAGTTAACGATGATTTGCCGACTCCCGACACACCGCTCAACACTGAAACCTGGTCGCGCAGCAGCAGTTTGAATCGATCCATTCCCAGGCCGGTTTTCACGCTGGTGTGCAGGATTTCATATCCCATTGGCTGGTAGATCTGCTGCAATTCGAAAGGATCATCCCCATCCGTAAGCAGATCGACCTTGTTCAGCAGGATGCAGACCTCGATTTGCTGTTGCTCGGCTGATAACAGGTATTGATCGAGTAAGAACAGATTCGGTTCCGGCGAAACCGAGAGGCAAACAAACAACTGGCTGATGTTAGCTGCAACCGCACGAACCTGCCCAAAACCATCCACGCGCTGTAGCAGGTTATCCCTGGGCAGTATCGCCATGACACGATATCCCCGATTGGCTGAGGATTCGATCGCAACGCGATCACCGCAAACGATGTTACCCAGGTTGGATTTAATCTTGCACTCGATGCTGTCGCTCGACTCGAGTTCTACCAGGATTTGACCTCCCTGGTGCGAAACGACAACTCCATGCTGATGGTCATCGCTTGCGGAAAGCGCATCCTGAGCCGCCTGGATGCGCTTCGACTGTTGTTGACTAAGCCTGCGCTTCGCCATGCAATAGTCTACTCATAACAGTTGAGTGGCGCTCCAACACGGTGTCTAGTTCGGCGACCCACCCGAGGCGATGGATTCGAGGTGATTGATGCGAATGGAGGCGGGTGGATGCGAATCATAGAACATCGAATGGATTGGGTCGGGTGTCAGTGTACTGGCGTTATCGCGGTAAAGATTTACCAATGCCGATATCAAGGCCCTGTAGTCGCTATTTGAATGGGCAAACTCATCAGCCTCAAATTCATGCTTGCGTGATAGCGCCGAGAACAGTGGGCTGACAAAATAAGTGAACACCGGCATGATCATCATGAACAGCAGCAACGCGGCGTGAGTCGAAGCGATCTCAACTCCAAGTGAACTATAAAACCAGTCGGAGCGCATCAGCCAGGCCAGCAGCGCGAAACCGAAAAACGAAATAGCGCTCGACAGTAACAGGGACTTTTTAATGTGATTGCGTTTGAAGTGACCCAGTTCATGCGCCAGCACGGCTTCTACTTCGTCTGCCGACAATGATTCGAGCAGGGTGTCGTAGAACACGATACGCTTGTTCTTGCCGAAGCCGGTGAAATAGGCGTTGCCATGTGATGAACGACGCGAGCCATCGACAACAAATACGCCCTGGCTTTGAAATCCGCAACGCTGCAATAGTTGTTCGATACGGACTCGCAGGGAGGAGTCCTCCAATTGATTGAACTTGTTGAACATTGGTGCGATGAAAGCCGGGTAAGCCCAGATCATGATCAGGCTGAAACTCATCCATACCAACCATGCGTACAGCCACCAATTGTCACCTGCCTGATTCATCAGCCATAGCATTGTTGCCAGTAGCGGGACGCCGATTACGACAATCAAGGCCGTGGTTTTTACCAGGTCGAGCAACCAGGTTTTCACTGTCGTCTGGTTGAATCCAAAACGTTCTTCGATAACAAAGGTTTGATAAAGCGAAAACGGCAGATTCAGAATTGCCGAGACCAGACTTAGCGAAAAGATAACTCCTATACCGGTAAACAAGGCGGAATAGCCGTAGTCGTACCACAGGTGGTCGATCAGATTGATTCCACCTCCAATCGTCCAGATCAGCAACCACAGCGTTTCCCATGCAAGCATGAGTCTTCCCAGGCGTAACTTGGTGCAGCTATAGTTTGCCGCCCGGTGGTGATCTTCGAGAGAAATTTTGTCCGCAAAAGCCGTGGGAACCTGCGCGTAGTGATGCTGGATATGATTGATCTGACGCTGACTCAGCCACAGACGAACAATTACCGATGCGGCAACAAAGCTTAAGAAAATGGTAGTGAACGGGTGCATGCTATAACCAGAGGCGAAAAACTTGCTATAGTTTAGCGCATATTAGCATCGCGTGAAGCCTGGAGAACAAGATGACGTTGGACGCCGACAATCTGATCTGGATTGATCTGGAAATGACCGGCCTGGAGCCACAACAGGATCAGATCATCGAGATCGCAACCGTGGTCACCGATGCCAATCTGGCGATACTCGCGCAGGGACCTGTCATTGCAATTCATCAAGCAGATGAAATCATGAACTCGATGGACGAGTGGAATACCAGTCACCATCGTGATTCCGGGTTGACCAGCCGGGTCAGGAACAGCAACAGTAATATGTCTGATGCGGAACGAGAGACGCTCGAATTTCTGCGTCAATATGTGATTCCCGGTAAGTCACCAATGTGCGGTAACAGCATCTGTCAGGATCGTCGCTTTATGGCGCGCCTGATGCCTGAACTGGAAGCATTTTTCCATTACCGGAATCTTGATGTGAGTACCTTGAAGGAACTGGCACGATTGTGGAAGCCCGAACTGGTCGGAGGCTTCGTCAAGAAAGGTGCGCATCTGGCGCTGGATGATATCCTCGAATCGATCGACGAACTGAAATACTATCGAGCTTGCTTTATTCGCCACTAGGCTGAGCAGTTAAAGCTATTCTTCCTCTGTCTGATAGCCGTTTTCGTGGGTTTCAATAATTAGCCTCAACTGTGGCCAAAATGGTAGCGCAGGATGATCGATCTCGCGCAAAGCATCGAGGAAATGCAGCCAGTCCCCCTCACCAGGCTGATAGTTATCGCTGTTAATAGCTGACAGCAAGCGCGTCAGTCCGGCCGCTGCCGGTTCGACGACGATACTGGATTCACCCTTGAATTCCTCGTCGTACTCGATCGCAGCGCGCAAGTCTTCGACTTCGTCGAGTGTCTGGTTGATAATTTCAGTCAATTCATTCGGGTTGCGCGCCCTCGTTCTGGCTGCCATTAATTCACATCCCCTGGTAAAGCTAAAAGTATCCCATCGACGTCTTTTTATATAAAGCAATCGGGGGAGATCAGATAGTTGCCCAAATTTGTCCGCAGGCTTAAAGATTCCGCAATTGTGGCCGATTAATGGGAGCGACACTGTTTTATCAGCGCACTGGGTTTGCTATGGATCTCGCCTCACTAATAGGCATAATTTCGGGTATCGGCCTGATTGTTTCCGCGATCATATTTGGCGGGAACGTACATAACTTTCTAAATGTCCCCGGGGTCATGATAGTCATGGGCGGAACCATGGCTGCTACCCTGTTGACGTTTCAGTTCAAAGACGTGCTCACCGCCTTCAGGAGTGCTTACTTCGTGTTTTCTTCGCCCAAGCAGGATTCACAGGAGTTGATTAACACCATGATCAAGCTTGGCACCATAAGTCGACGTAAGGGCTTGCTAAGTTTGATGGACGTTAAGACCAGTTCACCTTTTTTGAAGCGTGTGTGTACGTTAATCGCCGATGCAGCCGACGAGGAAACCCTGCGCTCTGCGATGCGTACCGAAATCGAATCTATGCAAATGCGCCATTACATCGTGCAGGATGTATTTCGCAAGATGGCAATGTATGCCCCGTCCTTCGGTATGCTCGGTACCCTGATAGGTCTGATCCAGATGCTGTCATTACTGGCGAGCCCGGATAATCTGGGGCCAGCGATGGCGGTTGCCTTGTTGACGACTTTTTACGGCACGTTACTGTCAACCGCAATATTCCTTCCGATTGCCGGTAAGCTGCGTTCCAGAACCCTGCTCGAAGTGATGAATTTCGAGATTATTTTTCAGGGCGCGGTCAGTATTCTGCAGGATAACAATCCATTATCGGTTTATGAGAAGTTGTCATCGTTCGTGCCCGCGAAGAAACGTAAACCCATGCAAAAACTAAGGCAACGAAGCTAATGGCCTTTGCATTAAATACATCTGGCCTGAGAGGCCTCTAATGTCTGCAGGATCACTCAGCGGCATGTTTGAAGACGAGGAGGGCGGCAATGCCTGGGTAGTTACCTTTGCCGATATGATGACGCTGATCCTGGTGTTTTTTATCCTGCTTTACACGCTGGCTGATTTCGAAGACGAGTCCTACAGGAAGCTGGTCGAATCGATACAGGTGATTGACGGTGAGGGTAATCAAATCAGTGTCATCGACTTTGCTACCCGCAAGGGAAGAAATCCCGAGCCGCTGGCAACGGTGGAAGACATGCTCGGGATGAATCCGGGTAATGTTCCGTTGCAGAATCTGAAGCCCGCGCTGGTAGCGGAAATGGAAAGCATGATCGACAGCACTGACCTCGCCGATAGCGTCGATCTGGCTTATAACGGTGACAAAATTATTCTGCAAATAGACGGGCGTTACCTGTTTGAATCGGGACGTGCCGAACTGAAGGAACGTGCCCGCTTTATTTTTGCCAACCTGGGACAAATGTTTCGTGACTACGCCGATTACGGAATTGCCATCAGAGGCCATACCGATGACCGCAACATAGAGACCAGGCAGTATCCATCGAACTGGGAACTGTCAGCGGTACGTGCGACCACGGTGTTAAGATTTTTTATAGATCAGGGGATAGATCCCGAGCGTATGACCGCCACCGGTTATGCGGATTATTTGCCGCTGGTTGACAACGATAGTGTGGAAAACAGGGCCAGGAACCGGAGAGTTGAGTTTGTTCTGGAAAAAGAAAAAGACGCTTGATATAGCGCTTGATGCGCGCCAAAGCGATAACCGTGCAGCCTACCGGATCGCACCGGATAGTTCTAACCCGGTGATAGTTACGATCAAGGGCAATTCGTTCAATGCGCTCAACATCAGCGGTACCGGAATAGCTTTTCGATCGCATAGCTTTGCCCAGGGG
>JBATHL010000555.1:0-12636 GCA_049666745.1 Gammaproteobacteria bacterium | reverse complement strand
TCTGAAAATTCCCGGCTTTGAACAGCCGTGGGAACAGGATAATGGCAAACCGGGGCGCATTGCCTCCGCGCTCGATATCATGCTCGATGGCCCGATCGGTGCCGCCTCGTTCAATAATGAATTCGGTCGACCGAATACCTGCGGTTATTTTCGAACCTACGAACAAAGCGTCACTACAGGTTTCGGCACCGAAGTGCGCGGTTATCACAAACCGATCATGGTCGCGGGTGGCGTCGGCATCATTCGGCGTGAGCATATCGACAAGCAGGACATCCCACCCGGTGCCAATATCATTGTACTCGGCGGTCCGGCGATGTTAATCGGTCTCGGTGGTGGCGCTGCCTCGTCGATGGCAAGCGGCAGTAGCAGTGAAAGTCTGGATTTCGCTTCGGTGCAACGCGGCAATCCGGAAATGGAACGTCGCGTGCAGGAAGTCATCGATCGCTGTTTCGCGCAAGGTCGGGCAAACCCGATTCTGTCAATTCACGACGTCGGTGCGGGCGGTCTGTCGAATGCCTTACCCGAACTGGTGAATGATGCCGGGCGGGGCGCCGAACTCGACTTGCGTCGGGTTCCCAATGACGAACCCGGCATGTCGCCGATGGAAATCTGGTGCAATGAAAGCCAGGAACGCTACGTACTTGCGGTGTCGGATGAACGCCTGCAGGATGTTATTGCCCTGTGTGAGCGAGAGCGCTGCATTTACGCGGTACTGGGTAAGGCGACCGAGCGTCGCGATTTACGTGTCAACGATGCGCAGTTTGATAACAGGCCCGTGGACCTGCCGCTGGAGGTGTTACTCGGTAAGCCGCCGAAGATGCATCGCAATGCCGAGCACAGCGAAACCGCACAGCCTGCATTCGAGCGTAGTAAAGTCAATCTGATCGAGGCGCTTTACCGCGTCTTGCGCCTGCCGACCGTGGCCGACAAGACCTTTCTCATCAGTATCGGTGATCGTTCGGTTAGCGGGCTGGTAGCGCGCGATCAGATGGTGGGGCCCTGGCAGGTGCCGGTGGCCAATGCATCGGTAACGCTGACCGATTACTGTGGTTATAGCGGTGAAGCGATGAGCATGGGCGAACGTACACCACTGGCGTTACTCGATGCCCCGGCAGCCGGGCGTATCGCGATTGGCGAGGCCCTGACTAATATGGGTTCAGCCTGGGTCGGAGATTTGTCGCGTACCGTGTTATCGGCAAACTGGATGGCGGCGGCCGGACATGCCGGTGAGGATGCAAGGCTGTTTGATACGGTCAAGGCAGTGGGTATGGAACTCTGCCCGGAACTGGGCATCACGATTCCGGTGGGTAAGGATTCACTGTCGATGCAAACCCGGTGGCAGGACGGCGGCAGTGACCGGTCGGTTACTGCACCGCTATCGCTGATAATCTCCGCCTTCGCGCCCGTCGCCGACGTTCGCAAAACGGTGACCCCCGATATCAAGCCTGGCGCGCAAAAGTCATATTTATTGCTGCTCGATTTTGGTGATCGCCAGAATCGCATTGGCGCCTCGGCGTTAACCCAGGTTTATGCTCAGACCGGGACAACCGGCCCTGATCTCGATGATGCCGAGCTATTCAAGAGCGCTTTTGTCACCTTGCAATCGATGCTTGAACAGGAGCTATTGCTCGCTTACCACGATCGCTCGGACGGTGGGCTCATCGTCACTTTATGCGAAATGGCTTTTGCCGGGCGCAGTGGCTTGCTCTGTGATACCAGCGCACTTGGCGAGGATGTGCTGGCCGCATTGTTTGCCGAAGAACTCGGTATGGTGGTGCAGGTGTATGAATCGAACCTGCCCAGGGTCGAGTCGATGCTGCAGCAAGCCGGTCTTGATCACCTGTGCCATCGTATCGGCGAACCGCAGCGTGAGCCGAATTTGCGCATAATGCACGCCGGTGAAGCGGTAATCGATGAGTCGATCGTCAAACTGCAACGCGCCTGGGCCGAAACGACTCTGCAGATGCAATCATTGCGTGACAACCCGGAGTGCGCGCAGCAGGAATTTGATTTGATTCAGCCTGAGCAGCCGGCAAAACTTTTTTCCAGTTTGAGCTTTGATCCAGCCGATAATGTTTGCGCTGGCCTGGCCGGCGGTGCGCTTCCACGCATCGCGATCCTGCGCGAGGAAGGTGTCAACGGGCAGGTCGAAATGGCGGCCGCGTTTGACCGCGCGGGTTTTAGCGCGAGCGATGTGCACATGAGCGATATTATTTCCGGGCGGGTGAGCCTCGCTGATTTCAAAGGTATTGCGGCCTGTGGCGGATTTTCCTATGGCGATGTGCTGGGTGCGGGTGAGGGCTGGGCCAAGTCGATTCTTTACAACGCGCGCGCTTTCGATGAGTTTTCAGCCTTTTTCAATCGTAGCGACAGTTTCGGGCTGGGTATTTGCAACGGCTGCCAGATGATGTCGAATCTCTATCAAATGATTCCCGGCGCCGCGCACTGGCCGCGCTTCGTACGTAACAAGTCGGAACAGTTCGAGGCGCGCGTGGTGATGGCTGAAATACTCGATTCGGCGTCGCTGTTTCTCGATGCGATGCAGGGCTCGATGATGCCGGTAGTCGTCGCCCACGGTGAAGGCCGCGTCGAAACCAGGGAATGCTCCACGGCCGGCTTGCTCGAGCGTCGGCTGGCCTGTCTGCGCTATGTCGACGCCGCCGGCGAGGCCAGCGAAATTTACCCGCTCAACCCGAACGGCTCCGAACTTGGCTTGAACGGCTTCAGCAACGAGGACGGGCGCTTCACCATCATGATGCCGCATCCGGAACGTGTTTTTCGCAGCGTGCAGAATTCATGGTCGGCGCCGGAGTGGGGCGAATACGGTCCGTGGATGCGCATGTTCCGTAACGCGCGTCGCTGGGTCGACCGGTCGTGACGATCAAACCCAGGCCGACGGTGGCCGCCATGGCGCCTTACGCATTGCCGGATATCAGTGCCGCCGCAGGCCTGCAACCGATTGTACTGGCGCAGAACGAACACGCCTGGCCACCCGCGCCGCAAGTGCAGGACGCGGTCAGAGCGGCACTCGGCCGGGCGCAGCTTTACCCGGACGGTGAATGTAAGGAGCTGTGTGCGGCCATTGCCGATGTGCATAAGCTGAACCCTGACAACATTGTATGCGGTTCCGGTTCGATGGAATTGATGTCGGGCCTGATGCAGGCCTACATGTCGACCGGCGACCGCATGGTGATGGGCGAATACGGCTACCTGTTTATGCGCACGCTCGCCAAACTGGCCGGCGCTACCGTCGATGTCGCCGCGGAGCCCGCGTATCGAGTCGATATCGATACCTTGCTGGAAAAACTGAGGCCGAAAACCAGGCTCGTCTTTGTCGTCAATCCCGGAAACCCCTGCGGTAGTGTTATCCACAATGACGAAATCAGGCGCTTACGCGCAGGCCTGCCTGATGACGTGCTATTGCTGGTAGACGAGGCCTACGCTGAATTTGTCGATGAGGGCTTCCACCAGCCGGTATTTGACCTGGTTGATCTTGGCAACACGGTAGTCACGCGTACCTTCTCCAAGATCTACGGCCTCGCCGGGCTGCGCGTGGGCTGGGGTTACTTCCCGGGAGATGTACGCGATCAGCTGCGCAAGGTGTTGAACCCCGGCAGCGTTTCCCTGTTGTCGCAGGTCGCCGCTCAGGCGGCGATGGAAGACCAGCAAACCGCGCTTCTCGCGCGTCGACAAATAGCCGAGCAGCGCGATTACCTGTCGGCACAAATCAGTCAACTGGGGTTAAGCGTCGTACCCAGTCAAACCAACTTTATCCTGGTCGATTTTGTGACGCCGGAAGCCGCGGCATCGGCATTTGAGTTTTTGCGCAACCACGCGCTGGTGGTGAGGCCGATGGTTGGTTACGGGTTACCCGCCTGCTTGCGGATTACGATTGGCACCAGCGAACAAATGCAAATGACGGCGCGCACGCTGGCCGACTGGCGGCAGACTCATGCCTAGCCTGCATATTGCATGAAGGCGGCGCTCCGGGTGACATAAGAAATTGATTTTAAGAGGAATAGTAACGATTAAACATGAATTCTATTATTTTCAGTATGCGCCTGAACGAAACCAGAAAAAATCTGACTGCCAATCCTGAACGATCCCCCTTGATGCGTAGCTATGGCTATGCATCGGCGGGCGATCGTCCAGTCTTGTTTGTCAGATTTCCCCTGGTATTCGTTCCCTTCATGCAATATGCAGGCTAGCTTTAAACTGGGCGACTTCACGCTGGTGGATACCCGGCGGCGACGGATCGGCATGATCGTACCGGCGTCGAACACGCATGCCGAACCGGATTGCCTGCTGCTGGCGCCGCCCGGCGTCACCATTCACACCACGCGCAGCGGCGGCTACGATGTCGCGGTAATCCCGGATTCAGATGAAATGCGCCGCTTTGCGCGCCAGGCGCTCGACCAGCATTTGCAATTGCTGGTCGATGGGCGCGTCGAGCTGATTGTTTATGCCTGTACTTCAGCCACGCTGGCAGATGGCCCCGAATTTGATCAGGCTTTTTGCGACGAAATAACCAGCAAATCCGGGCTCCCGGCGGTGACGGCGGCGGGTGCCCTGATCGAAGCGATACGGGACCTTGGCGCGAAACGCGTCGCGTTTACGTCACCCTATGTGCCGCAACTGGCAGCCGAAGCGGTCGATTTCATCGAGCAATGCGGGATTGACGTGGTCAATCAGCTTGGCTACGACAAGGCACTCAGCAGTCTCGAACAAAACGCGCTAACCCCGCTAGATGCCTACCAGATGGGTTTGAAAGCGGATCATCAGCAGGCCGAGCTGCTGGTTATCTCGTGCACCGATTACCGCGCCCTGGAAGCGGTTCCAGCGCTTGAGCAGGCGCTTGGAAAACCGGTCATAACGAGTAACTCGGCGTTGATGTATGCCTCTCTCAAGCGACTCGAGATCGACATGATCGGAGTCGGGGCTGGCGGCTATCTGTTTACTCGCCGGAACTAGTCGTGGATATCGGGGTCTAGGATCTATTCGAATTTAAGGGCTGAGAATGATTAAAATTAAGAAAAGCTGGGAAATCCCGGAATCCGAGGTAACGCCTGAACCGCTGTACCTGCGGCGTCGTGAATTTATCAAGACCGGCGGATTGATCGGCGGTGCATTGTTATTAAACCCGCTGGCGGCTGCGCAAGCCTCGATCGCGATTGGTGACTACCAGAAAAAAGCGGTATCGCTGGATGAGGAAATTACTCCGGAAGATGACGCTACCAGTTATAACAATTTTTACGAATTCGGCACCGGCAAGGATGATCCAAAGCGAAATTCAAAGCGCTTTCAAACTGATGACTGGGAAATAGTCGTCAGTGGTGAATGCGAGAAACCGGGTACCTATGGTCTCGAAGACCTGGTTAAACCATTCCCGATCGAGGAGCGTATTTATCGTTTGCGCTGTGTCGAAGCCTGGTCGATGGTTATTCCGTGGCTGGGTATCCCGCTGGGATCAATTTTGAGCAGCCTGCAGCCAACATCCAAAGCAAAATACGTGGCCTTCAAGACCCTGCATGATCCGGTACGCATGCCCGGGCAACAACGCTCGGTATTAAACTGGCCCTATCGCGAAGGCCTGACCATCGCCGAGGCAATGCATCCGTTGACGATTTTGTCGGTTGGCATGTACGGCAAAACCATGCCCAATCAGAACGGGGCGCCGATTCGACTGGTGGTGCCGTGGAAATATGGTTTCAAAAGCATCAAGTCGATTGTCGGTATCGAGTTCACCGAGGAACAGCCGCAGACGTCGTGGAATATGGCCTCTGCGCGAGAGTATGGTTTTTATTCAAACGTAAATCCAGAGGTCGACCATCCGCGCTGGTCGCAAAAACGCGAGCGTCGCATCGGTGAAATTTTCAAACGCGATACGCTCATGTTCAATGGCTACGGGGAAGAAGTCGCCACGCTCTACGACGACCTGGATCTGAACACCAACTTCTAACATGTCGGTCTCCGCGGCACTCAAGTCCGCCTATGCCAAACCAGTTGCGCACCTGCTGTGCCTGATGCCGTTTGCGGCTCTGCTGTGGGCGGCCTTCAATGACGGCCTGGGCGCCAATCCGGTGGAAAGACTGACCCATGAGACCGGCGAATGGACGCTGCGATTCCTGCTGATTACGCTGAGTATGACCCCGCTACGGCAGTGGACCGGGCTGACATCATGGATACGGTTTCGGCGTCTGCTCGGGTTGTATACATTTTTCTACCTCAGTTGCCATTTCATGATCTGGTTTATCGCCGACCACTCGCTCGATGTTGTCGCCATGGTCGAGGATATTATCAAGCGCCCTTATATAACTCTTGGCTTCAGCGCACTACTGTTGATGTTGCCGTTGGCGATTACCTCCAATCAGGCGATGATCAGGCGTCTCGGCAAGAAATGGAAAAGCCTGCATCAGCTGGTTTACCTGATCCTGTCGCTCGGCTTGCTGCATTTCATCTGGCTGGTCAAGGCCGACTATCTCGAACCGATAATTTATGCGATTATCGCAGTTGTTCTGTTGCTGCACCGGGTTGGCCCGATGAAGCGCTTCAGCCTGAGATCTTTCCCGGCCGTACGTTAAGCCGGCCAAAGACAGCTGGTTTCAAACGACTGGAAGCATATGAAAGTACTGGTTACCGGGGCCGCGGGTTTTATTGGTCACGCACTTACGCATAGCCTTTGTCAGCGTGGTGACGATGTAGTTGGCTTAGATAATCTGAATCATTACTACGATGTCGGTTTGAAGCAGGCGCGTCTGCAGCAACTCGAAACCTTCGAAAACTTCCAATTCGTTGCTATGGATTTAGCGGACCAGGCTGCGCTGGAAGGATTGTTCAGTAAATCACGGTTCGACCGAGTGCTAAATATGGCGGCGCAGGCCGGGGTGCGTTATTCACTGGAAAACCCGCGCGCATACATCGACAGCAACCTGGTCGGCTTCGGTAATCTGCTCGAGTGCTGCCGACATCATGACATCGAACACCTGGTTTACGCGTCGTCGAGTTCGGTTTATGGTGCCAATCAAAGCATGCCGTTCAGTACCTCGGATAACGTCGATCACCCGATTTCGCTTTACGCGGCTACCAAGAAGGCTAACGAATTGATGGCGCACAGTTATAGCCATCTGTATCGGATACCGACTACCGGACTGCGCTTTTTTACCGTGTATGGACCCTGGGGACGGCCCGATATGTCGCCCATCCTGTTTGCCGACGCGATTACACAGGGCACGCCGATCCAGGTCTTTAACCAGGGCCGGCATAAACGTGACTTTACCTATATCGACGATATCGTCGACGGGGTGATACGCTGCCTGGACAGGATACCGGCCGGGAATTCGCAATGGTCCGGAATGAACCCGGATCCGGCCAGCAGCAACGCGCCCTGGCAGATTTATAATATCGCTCGTGGTGAACCGATCGAGCTTTTGTATTACATCGAATTATTGGAGCAGGCGCTGGGCAAAACAACCAGTAAAGAGTTGCTGCCAGCCCAGCCGGGGGATGTCGAAGAAACTTATGCCGACATCGACACGCTGATCGCCGACACCGGATATACCCCGAAAATCTCTATTCAACAGGGTTTACATCAATTTGCCGGCTGGTACATGGATTATTACGCTAAAAAATAACATATAATCGAAAAAAAAGGCCCCAGAGGCCAATAACCGGGAGAGTTTGTCATCGTTGACAATGTTCAACAGCCAACCTTGTTAGAGGTTAACAACCTTGCTGTAGACTTTTTTCTGCAGCGCAGCCCCGTGCCGGCGTTAGTCGATGTTTCCTTTGCCGTCGAGCCGGGTGAGACGGTAGCCCTGGTCGGTGAGTCGGGTTCCGGTAAGTCGGTCACTGCGCAGGCGATCATGGGAATCCTGCCAGCCAATGCAAAAATTCGTGCCGGCGAAATATGGTTCAACAACCCTGAAAGTGGACAGTTACTTGATATCGCGGCGCTCGATCCCGATAGTGCACAGATACGCCAGATACGCGGCGGCGCCATATCCATCATATTTCAGGAGCCAATGACTTCGTTGTCGCCGGTGCATACCATCGGTGATCAAATCAGCGAAGCGCTGTTCCTGCACCGCGACGCCAGCCGACAGGAAGGCCTGAAACTGACCGAAACCATGTTGCAGCACGTTGGTTTTGCGAACCCCTCCAGGGCAATGAAGATGTATCCCTTTGAATTGTCCGGTGGATTGCGCCAGCGCGCGATGATTGCGATGGCAATGATCTGCCATCCATCGCTGATGATAGCCGATGAACCGACTACCGCGCTCGATGTAACCATCCAGGCGCGGATCCTCAAATTGATCAGGGAATTGCAGGCTGAGCTCGGCATGGCGATGTTGTTGATTACGCATGACCTCGGTGTCGTCGCCAATATGGCAGACCAGGTGGTAGTGATGTATCACGGCAGGGTTATGGAGGCAGGCCCGTTGCGGGAGCTGTTCACCAGCCCGCAGCATGATTACCTTAAGGCGCTGATGCATGCGGTGCCCCGATTCGATCTGAAACCGGGTGAACGACTGGTCCCGGTGCGCGAAATTCACTCCGAGACCGGCGCCTTGATCAGGAAAACCCCGCTCGAAGAGGGCGTTGATGCCCACGAGCCTCTGTTGAAGGTGAATGATCTCAGTAAGACCTATCGCCTGCATGGCGGTGGCTGGCTCAAGTCTGAATCACACGACTTGCTGGCAGTTGACAACGTTTCCTTCGCAGTCGAGCGTGGTGAGTGTTTTGGGCTGGTTGGTGAGAGTGGTTGTGGCAAGACAACCCTGAGCAAGATCATCATGCGCGCGATTACCCCGGACCGGGGCGAGATTACCTACCATGACGGTAGCCGGGCCATCGACGTGCGTGCGTTGCAGGGAGATGACTTGCTTGCTTTCAGGCGCAAGATGCAGTTTATTTTTCAGGATCCCTATAGCGCTTTGAATCCGCGCATGACGGTGTTCGACATCCTGCGCGAACCCTTAGTCGTGCACGACCTTGGTAACATGGATTATCAACGCGAAATGGCGTCCGAACTGATGCGACTGGTCGGGCTCGACCCTCGTTTTTTAAGCCGCTATCCGCACAGTTTTTCCGGTGGCCAGCGGCAACGCATCGGTATTGCGCGCGCCCTCGCGTTGCAGCCCGACCTGATTATCTGTGACGAGCCGGTATCTGCACTGGATGTATCGATCCAGGCCCAGGTGCTGAACCTGTTGAAGGATTTGCAGCAGGAACTCGGACTTACCGTTGTTTTTATTTCTCATAATCTCGCGGTAATTCACTATATCGCCAATCGTATAGCGGTTATGTGCGCAGGGCGAGTAGTCGAACTTGCACCGCGCGATAAACTGTTTGAAAACCCGGTTCACCCCTACACTCAGGCCCTGTTATCCGCGGTACCGCACCCGGAACTTTCACAGCCGCTAAGCTTCGAGGCGATTACCGAGGGCGCCGCTTCCGATCCGTCCCGGTGGCGATTTCCGTTTACTATCGATGGCAGCGCTGCAACCGAATTCATGGCGCTCGGTGATGGCCATTTCGTCAGGGTTACGGCGGGTTCCAGTCCAGCCGATGTGGCGGCATGAAAATACGCTACAAAGCCATCGCGTTAAGCGCTTTCCTGTTACAGATAACCGCTGTCAACGCATTAGACGGGTTGATCGAAACGCCTTCACTCGCTGTTCGGGTTCAATCCGGTGAATTGCCGCCGGTTGAGGAGAGACTTCCGCGGGAACCGAAACTGGTCCAGTTGCGTCCGGATCAAGCCGCGGGCGAACACGGTGGCGAACTGCGTCTGCTGATGGGAAAGCAAAAAGATATACGGCAAATCGTCATTTACGGTTATGCCCGGTTGGTGGGTTACACGCCCGAACTCGAGCTCGAGGCGGATATCCTGGAAAGTTACGAAGTGTTCGAAAATCGAGTTTTTACCCTGCATCTGCGTGAGGGTCATAAATGGTCCGATGGCCATCCCTTTACCAGCGAGGATTTCCGTTACTACTGGGAAGACGTCGCCAACAACGCGGAACTATCCAAAGGCGGACCCGACAAGCAATTCATCATCGAGGGCGAGTTACCCAGGGTCGAGTTCCCGGACAAGTACACCGTTAAGTACAGCTGGTCCAACCCCAACCCATATTTCCTGACTGCGCTTGCTGGAGCGCGACCGTTGTATATTTACAAGCCGGCGCATTACCTGCGCCAGTTTCACGCGCGTTACCAGACCGGGGAAGTCTTGCAGCAAATGATTGAAGATGCGGGCAAGAATAACTGGATGGGGGTTCATGTCAGCAAGGACCGTCCCTACAAGGCAACCAATCCGGACCTGCCCACGCTACAACCCTGGCTCAATTCCACCTATCCACCGTCGGACAGGTTTATTTTCAGGCGTAATGCTTTCTATCATCGCGTGGATCAAAACGGCCGTCAGCTGCCCTATATCGATTCGATCGCGGTCAATATCGTATCGAGCAAGCTGGTGCCGGCAAAAACCGGTGCCTACGAGTCGGATCTGCAGGCGCGTTATTTGCGCATGGATAACTACACTTTTTTAAAAACCGGCTCGAAACGAAACGATTTTGATGTGCGTCTATGGCATACCGCCAAAGGTGCACATATCGCACTTTATCCGAATCTGAATACCAATGACCCCGTATATCGCGAACTCATGCGTGATTTGCGCTTCCGGCGTGCCCTGTCGCTGGCGATACACCGATTCGAAATCAACCAGGTGGTTTATTTCCGCCTGGTCCAGGAGAGCAATAATACCGTCCTCGCTGAAGATTCGATGTACAAACCGGAGTACCAGTATGACGGTATCGAATTCGATCTGGAACACGCCAACCAGTTGCTCGACGAGTTAGGCCTCACCCAACGTGATGATCGCGGCGTTCGCCTGTTGCCAGATGGGCGCCCGCTTGAAATCCTGATTCAGACTGCCGGTGAAAGCACCGAGCAGACCGATATACTGGAACTGATACACGACAGCTGGCTGGATGCCGGTATCAAGTTGTATAGCATCCCGTCGACGCGCGAAGTATTCCGCAACCGGATATTTTCCGGTGATGCAATCATGTCGATCTGGTCGGGACTCGAAAACGGGATGCCGTCCCCGGACACCAGCCCCAGAAATTTGGTACCCACCTCGAAGTACCAGTATCAGTGGCCGCAATGGGGTGCCTACTACGAATCGAGTGGAAAAAGCGGCGAGGCGCCGGATTTACCCGCGGCGCAGGAGCTTGTCATTTTGAATGATCAATGGGCCAGGGCTCGCTCGCGTGATGAGCGTCTTGCCATCTGGCATCAGATTCTCGACATCAACCGTGAGCAGATGTTTACCATCGGCATCGTTAATCATGTCCCGCATCCGGTGGTAGTCAGTGATCATTTGCATAACGTGCCGGCAAAGGGTTTCTACGATTTTTCGCCGGGAGCGTATTTTGGCATCTACAAACCGGATAACTTCTGGTTCGACGAGACGAGGCGTTAATGCTGACCTACATTCTGCGCCGTATCCTGACGATGATTCCGACTTTGCTGGTGATCAGCATGCTGGTGTTCGTCATTATCCAGTTACCGCCCGGGGATTATCTCGAAAGCCATATCGCTGAGCTGCAAAGCCAGGGCGAGTCGGTCGACGAGGCCAAAATTGCCTTTTTGCGCGAGCAATACGGACTCGATAAGCCGATGTTGCAGCAGTATATGCAATGGCTTTTTGGTATGTTGCAAGGCGATTTCGGTTATTCTTTCGAGTACGAACTACCCGTTACCGAGGTGGTCGGTGATCGGCTTTTCCTGACCGTGTTAATCTCGATTGCCACTATCCTGTTCACCTGGATGATCGCCTTTCCGATCGGTATTTACTCGGCGACCCATCAGTACAGCTGGGGTGATTACGGATTATCGACGCTGGGTTTCCTGGGGTTGGCGACGCCGAATTTCCTGCTCGCACTGGTAATGCTTTATTTCGCCAACGTCTATTTCGGTACCAGTATCGGCGGTTTGATGGATGCGGAATATATCGATGCCCCCTGGAGTGTCGACAAGTTAATCTCGATACTTGAGCATCTGTGGATTCCAGTGGTGGTCATCGGTACGTCGGGTACCGCCGGCATGATAAGACGCCTGCGCGCAAATCTGCTGGACGAACTGCAAAAGCAGTATGTCACGACGGGGCGGGCCAAGGGTTTGCCGCCTGGAAAGTTGCTCGCCAAGTATCCACTGCGGGTTGCACTCAATTTTTTTGTCGCCGATATAGGAAACCTGCTACCGACAGTCATTTCCGGTGCCGAGATAGTGGCCGTGGTTATGTCGCTACCAACCACCGGACCAATTTTGCTAAGCGCCTTGCAAAGCCAGGATATGTACCTGGCCGGGTCTTTTTTGATGTTCCTGGCATTGCTTACCGTATTCGGGGTACTGGTTTCTGATATAGCGCTGGCCATGCTCGACCCGCGTATTCGACTCGGTGGAGGTAGCAAGTGACCACCCCGCACTTTGTTTCGCGCGAACCCTTCGATCCTCATTCGATCGAAGCACTGACCCCGGCGCAGGAAAGGTACTACATGGCCTCGCAGTGGAAGCTGATGTGGTGGAAACTACGTCGGCATCGGCTGGCCGTAATCTGCGGTGTTATCCTGG